>CACZSG010000131.1 GCA_902783665.1 uncultured Lachnospiraceae bacterium
ACACTGTATGGTGCGAAGGAAGACTGATCAAACAGGATCTTCGACAGAAAAGCTTAATAAGTAAATGTAAAACGGAGTTGCCGCGATTGCGGCAGCTCCGTTTTTTGTGCCTTAAGCTTAGAACAGGGTTTTAAATATGGTTTGATCGGAAATATGGCAGGGTGTGGCATGAGGAAATGAAAATGCCGCTTTAAAAACACCATCAACTCTGTTATAATGCGTTCTCAGAAGGACATATTCAAATACTGACAATCTTTTTGTTGTTTCGGCGGTATAAGAAAGGATCTGAATATGAAAGACAGTGAATTTTATATTACATACGACAACCTGCGCATTCACGCAAAGCTTGATTTCCCGGCTGAACTGTTAAGTGAAAAAGAAGATGACAGGACCTGCCCCCTCGTGATCGTAGTGCACGGCTTTACAGGTCATATGGAAGAAACTCACATTGTCGGAGTGGCCAGAACCCTGAACGAGACCGGATACGCCACACTTCGTGTTGAAATGTACGGGCATGGTAAAAGTGACGGAGAGTTTAAAGACCACACACTGCTGAAGTGGATGACGCAGATGATGGCCGTCATCGATTATGCGAAAGCACTGCCCTTTGTCACGGACCTCTTTCTTTGCGGACACTCTCAGGGCGGTCTCCTTACGATCCTTGCAGCCGGCATGAAACATGAGGTTTTTAAGGCAATCATTCCGCTTGCGCCTGCAACAATGATTCCTGAAGGAGCCAGAAACGGAGAACTGCTGGGACAGACGTTCGACCCGGAAAACATCCCGGATCTTCTGACACGTGAAGAGGGACTTGTTCTGGATGGCAACTATGTGCGGGCGGCCCAGATGGTCTATGTGGAACCGGCTATCCGCAGATACCGCGGTCCGGTCCTGATCGTACATGCGGATACGGACGAGGCAGTTCCGTATCAGTGCGCTCTGGATGCTGTTAAACTCTATGAAAACGCAAAGCTGGTTACGATCCCGGGAGATACTCATTGCTATGACCACCATCTGGATCAGGTTCTGGATGCGGTGAAAGCATTTATGGAAGAGATGAAAGCATGAAAAAGCTTCTACAGCTTGGCGCCGGGCTTTCCGGCGCTTTGCTTGTCCTGTGCCTGGCTGTCGTGCTGACAGTCAGTTTCAGAGGACTGTATTATCACGATATCAGGGCGCTGAACATAGCAGGAGAGACAGGCCTTTCAGAGCAGACGATAAAACACAATTATGATGTCCTGATCGATTACAACCTGGTTATAAAGCATCAGGAAACCCTGAAATTCCCGGACTTTCCCATGTCTGAACACGGGCGGATCCATTTTCAGGAAGTTAGGAGGATCTTTTTCGGCTTCCAGTATGGAGCTTTTCTTTTCGCTGTTTTATTTGCTGTTCTGGCTGTGCTCTGTATTCGCAGATCAGGAGATTACCTGTTTTTGCGTATCTGCGCCGTAACTTCACTTGTGATTCCCGGAGTTTTCGGGCTTCTGGCTGCCGTCAGCTGGGAACGCCTGTTTATCGGCTTTCACCAGCTTGTATTCAACAACGATTACTGGCTGTTCGACCCTGCGACGGATCCGGTCATTAATATCCTGCCGGATGCTTTCTTTCTGCACTGCGGAATCTGCATTGCTCTGCTTGTGCTGATTGGGAGTGCTGTTTCTGAAGTACTGTTCCGTTTGCTAAGACGCAGGAAGGCAGGGCGTTCTTTGTGAAAGCAGTATCCGGGATTCCTGTGAACGGACCAATTATCTAAAACAATCAATGCAACTGATCAATGAAACCAACCAATGAAACCAGGAGGCTTTCAACTTAATGGATTTTGAACATTTACCACAGTACGAACTGCTTCAGCATCACCCGATCAGCGATATCCGTTCGGAAGGATATCTGCTCCGCCATAAAAAAAGCGGGGCAAGAATTCTGCTGCTTGCCAACGACGACAACAATAAGGTGTTTAATATTGCTTTCAGAACGATCCCGAAGGACAGCACCGGTGTTGCGCATATCACCGAGCATACAGTCCTCTGCGGCAGCAGGGAATTTCCGCTGAAGGATCCCTTTGTGGAACTTGTCAAGGGTTCTCTGAACACATTCCTGAATGCCATGACCTATCCGGACAAGACCATGTATCCGGTTGCCAGCTGCAATGATCAGGATTTTAAAAACCTGATGCATGTGTATCTGGACGCGGTTTTCTATCCGAATATCTACCAGCACGAGGAGATCTTCCGCCAGGAAGGCTGGCATTACGAGCTGGAAAGCGCGGACGGGGAACTGACTTATAACGGCGTTGTCTATAATGAGATGAAGGGTGCCTTTTCTTCACCGGAGGATGTCCTGGAGCGGGAGATCATGAATTCACTGTTCCCGGATACCATCTATGGCGTGGAATCCGGCGGAGATCCGGTTTATATCCCGGACCTGACGTACGAGGCCTTTCTGGATTTCCACAGGACCTATTATCATCCGTCCAACAGCTACATCTACCTGTACGGAAATATGGATATGGAGGAACGCCTACAGTGGCTGGATCAGCATTACCTGAGCCACTTTGACGTCATTCCGGTGGATTCCGAGATCGCTCTGCAGAAGCCCTTCGAACAGCCGCACAGGATCAGCTGCACCTATCCGGTCTCTGAGTAGGAAGAACTGCAGGATAATACCTACCTCACCTGGAATGCCGCCATAGGGACCAGCCTGGACGTGGAACTGTGCAACGCCTTTGCCATCCTGGAATATGCGCTTGTTTCGGCGCAGGGCGCCGTGCTTAAGGAAGCACTGCTTGCCGAGCATATCGGCAAGGATATCATGAGCTCCTATGACAGCGGAACGCTGCAGCCGGTATTCTCCATTATTGCGAAAAACGCGAACGGAGAGGATCTGGACCGTTTCCTTCAGGTGATCCGCGAGACGCTTGAAAAGACCGTTAAGGAAGGAATAGACCGAAAAGCCCTTCTGGCCGGCATCAACATGATGGAATTCAGATACCGTGAAGCGGATTATGGCTCCTATCCGAAAGGCCTGATCTACGGCATCGATCTGTTTGACAGCTGGCTTTACGATGAGAAGAGACCCTTTGACTATCTGGAGCAGCTGGATGTTTACAAGACCCTCAGGGAAAAGGTGGAGACAGGATACTACGAAGAACTGATCCGCACCTGGCTGCTGGACAATCCGCATGTCTCTGTCCTGACGGCAGAACCTGATCCGGGCAAGACCAGACGGGAAGATGAGAGACTGGCAAAACTGCTTGCAGAGAAAAAGGCCGGCCTGACAGAAGAAGAAAAAGAAACGCTGGTCAAAAATACACATGCCCTTCGCGCTTATCAGGACACGCCGGATTCGGAGGAGAATCTGAAGAAACTGCCGATGCTGTCCAGGGAAGATATCGGAAAGGAAGCGCTTCCCTTTGTGAACCGTGAAGTCACGATACTGGACACGCCCGTGCTTCTGCATGACCTTTATACCAACGGAATCGCTTATCTGGAATGCCTCTTCGACTGTACGGACATTCCGCTGGAGAAGGTTCCTTATCTTGGCGTGCTGAAGGCTGTGCTGGGCATGGTGGACACGGAGCAGTATTCCTACAGGGACCTGAATAACGAGATCGGCGGCAACACCGGCGGCATCGTTCCCGGGCTGACCGTATTTCCGATCGTTTCCGGTCCGGACAATATGAAAACCTGTTTCGGAATACAGGCAAAGGTCCTTTATGACAAGCTGCCGTTTGCCATGAACATGATACACGAGATCCTGTTCTGTTCCCGTATTGAGGATGACAGACGCCTGTATGACATTCTTGCCCGGCTTCAGTCCAGACTGTCCATGCAGCTGAATGCTTCCGGGCATTCCGCGGCTGCCGTACGGTCTCTGTCCTATCATTCTCCGGTGCACGCGTTCAATGATGCTGTCAGCGGCATCAGGTTCTGCAGGTTTGTGGAAGATCTGACGTTACGGTTTGAAGAAACAAAAGAAGACCTGAAAGAAGAGCTCCGGGAACTTGCGTCAAAGCTGTTTTCCAAAGAACGGCTGATGCTCAGCGTTACCATGGACGGGGACGGCTTTGAAGCACAGAAGGACTGCCTGGCCGGCTTTATCCGCAGGTGTCCGTCATATCTGAAGACGCTCGAATGGGAAGCCGGGACGGAATCCGCCGCTGACAGGGAAAACGACCTATCCGATACAGAGGCTGAACTCCCGTTCAGATCTCTTCCGGAAGGCTTTTCGGAAGGATTTACCACCCCGGGACAGGTGCAGTACGTCGCAAGAAGCGGAAACTTCTGCCGCGAAGGCTATTCGTATACAGGTGCGCTCCGGATCCTCAAGGTCATCATGGGGTATGAGTATCTCTGGATGAATATCCGGGTCAAAGGCGGAGCCTATGGCTGTATGAGTTCTTTTGGAAGAACCGGAAACACCTACTTTGTCTCCTACAGAGATCCGCATCTCAAGAAGACCAACAGGATCTATGAGGGAATCCCGGAATATCTGGAACAGTTTACTGTGACAGACCGTGATATGACGAAGTATATCATCGGTACCGTCAGCGATCTTGACCTCCCGCTTACGCCTCAGGCGGCCGGCAGCAGATCCCTGCAGGCCTATGTCAGCGGAATAACGGACGAGATGGTGCAGAGGGAAAGAGACGAGATCCTGCAGGCAGACCAGCAGAGTATCCGTGCGCTTGCACCGCTGGTCCGCTCGGTCCTCTCGCAGAACTATCTGTGCGTGGTAGGAAACGAAGATAAGATAGCGAAAGAGCCGGATATGTTTAAGACGATCGAAAAGTTTGTTGTCTGACAGAGAATATAAAGGACAGGAAATTATTTATATGGAAGATGCGAAATTCAAATCCGGATTCGTCGCCCTTGTGGGGCGGCCGAATGTCGGAAAATCAACGCTGATGAATCATCTGATCGGACAGAAGATCGCGATCACCAGCAGGAAGCCGCAGACGACAAGAAACCGGATCCAGACGGTTTATACCTGCAGCAGGGGACAGATCATTTTTCTTGATACGCCGGGGATCCACAAGGCAAAAAACAAGCTGGGAAATTATATGGTCTCGGCGGCGGAGGGTACGTTCAGCCAGGTGGACGTCGTTCTGTGGCTGGTGGAGCCGTCCACCTTTATCGGAGCCGGGGAACGCCATATCGCGGAACAGCTTCAGAAGGCGAACGTTCCTGTTATTCTGGTAATCAACAAGATCGACACCGTCGACAAGGAAAAACTGGAGGAATGCCTGGGCGCCTACAGGGACCTGATGGATTTCAGTGACATGATGCCGGTAAGCGCGCTCAGAAGCCTGCGGCTGTCCGAACTGACGGATGCCATTTTCCGCTATCTGCCTTACGGGCCCAAGTATTATGATGATGATACGGTCACGGACCAGCCCCAGCGCCAGATCGTCTCCGAGATGATCCGCGAGAAGGCATTGAGAAACCTGGAGGAGGAGATCCCCCATGGAATTGCCGTGGCCATTGACAGAATGAAGGAACGGCCGGGCGGAGATATCATGGATATTGACGCCACGATCATCTGCGAGAAGGATTCCCACAAAGGAATGATCATCGGCAAGGGCGGAGCGATGCTGAGAAGCATCGGCAGCCAGGCCCGCAGGGATATCGAGCAGATGCTGGAGATGAAGGTCAATCTGCAGCTGTGGGTCAAGGTGAAGAAAGACTGGCGTGACAGCGATTTTATGATCAAAAATTTCGGCTACGATGAAAAAGAGCTTTAATGTCGGGAGGAGGAAGAACCATGTCGGATGAACTGTTGCTGACCGGAATGGTTCTTTCTTCTTTTTCGTCCGGGGAATATGACCGGCGTGTGGTGATCCTGACCCGGGAACGCGGAAAGATCACCGCGTTTGCGAGAGGGGCCAAAAAGCCGACCAGCAGGCTGCTGGCCGCCACCAATCCGTTCGTGTTCGGCAGGTTTACACTGTATGAGGGGAGAAATGCCTACACCCTGGTACAGGCGGAGGTCCGGGAATATTTCAGGGATGTGCAGGAAGATTTCGAAGCGACATGCTACGGGATCTATTTTCTGGAAGTGGCGGACTATTATTCCCGCGAGAATCTTGACGCGGCGGATCTGCTGAATCTTCTATATATTTCCCTGAAAGCGCTTATGAGACCCGCGCCGCCGAGGAAGCTGGTCAGGGCTTTATTCGAACTGAAGGCTCTGCAGCTTGAGGGGGAATATCCTTTTGAAACAGCCGAAAATCCTTCCCTGAAAGAAGCGACCCGTTATGCGGTCTCGGTAGCCCTTTATTCGGACCTGAAAAACCTGTACGGGTTTACGTTGGAGAATGAGGCGCTGGAGGAATTCTGCAAGGTGCAGAAAAGACTGATCCAAAGTGCGTCCGGAGGCAGGTTCAAATCCGAAGAAATGCTTGAATTTCTTATCTCCGGTGCGTATAATGGGCAGGAAAGCCTCGGGATACAGGAAAGGAATATATAGGTGAACCGGAAACATTTGCTGGCAGCGGCTCTGACCGTGCTGACAGTTCTGCTTACAGGCTGTGAACAAAAAACAGAAGAAGAGGTCTGGGTTCCAGGTAATCCGGATGCTGTTTCGGTGGATACAGAAGGGCATGTGACCGAGTACCTGACCGAGACCCTCGACCAGCCGTATTACAGTTTTCAGGAACTTCATGCCATGCTGCTGGAGGAGGTTTCGGACTATAATGCCGCTTCCGGAAACGAAAAGATCCAGGTGATCGATGCGAAGGAGGAGGGAAAAAAGGTCTCTCTGGTCCTGCAGTACGATTCCTGGAAGGATGTGGCCGATTTTAACCAGATCCGCTTTTATGCAGGATCCATGATCGGCGCACAGCTGGAGGGTTATTTGTTCGACGGCACCTATCATCCGGTGAAAAACGGAAACCTTCATTCGGAAAGTGTTGCCGGCTCTTCGGTCCTTGCGCACATGGACGAGATGGTCGTTGTGACAAGCCTTCCGATGGAGATACATGTTCCCGGGACAGTCACCTTTATCAGCAGCGGAATGGACCTGCTGGGCAGACAGACTGCGGCTGAAAGGCAGCAGGAGGCTGAGCAGGAAACGGAACAGGAACCGGCCGGAGAGAGCGGTGCGGAGGATTCCGGTGAGCTTCGGTATGTCATCTACAATGACAGAGAATAGAGGAGGAATTATGGAAAAAACAATGGACAAGATCGTAGCGCTGGCGAAAGGCAGGGGATTTGTATATCCCGGATCCGAGATCTATGGAGGCCTTGCGAATACCTGGGACTACGGCAATCTCGGCGTTGAGCTGAAAAACAATGTGAAGAAGGCCTGGTGGAAGAAATTCATTCAGGAAAACCCGAATAATGTGGGCGTTGACTGTGCCATTCTGATGAATCCGCAGACCTGGGTCGCTTCCGGACATCTGGGCGGCTTTTCCGATCCGCTGATGGACTGCCGTGAATGCCATGAACGTTTCCGTGCCGACAAAGTGATCGAAGATTTCGCGGCGGAACACGGAATTGCTCTTTCCAAACCCATTGATGCCTTCTCTCAGGAAGAGATGATGAACTTCATCAAGGACAACAGCGTTCCGTGTCCTACCTGCGGCAAGCACAATTTTACAGACATCCGCCAGTTCAACCTGATGTTCAAGACGTTCCAGGGCGTAACGGAGGATGCCAAGAACACGGTATATCTCAGACCTGAAACAGCTCAGGGTATCTTCGTCAACTTCAAGAACGTGCAGCGCACATCCAGAAAGAAACTGCCGTTCGGAATCGGCCAGATTGGAAAATCTTTCCGAAATGAGATCACACCGGGCAACTTTACCTTCAGAACAAGAGAGTTTGAGCAGATGGAGCTGGAGTTCTTCTGCGTGCCGGGTACGGATCTTGAATGGTTCCAGTACTGGAGAGGGTTCTGCTTTGACTGGCTGAAATCTCTGGGCATGAAAGAAGACGAGCTGCGCCTTCGCGACCATGACCCGGCCGAACTTGCCTTCTACAGCAAGGGAACGACGGATATCGAGTTCCTGTTCCCGTTCGGATGGGGCGAGCTCTGGGGAATTGCCGACAGAACAGATTACGACCTGATGCAGCATCAGAACGTATCCGGTGAGGATATGAGCTACTTTGACGATGAGAAGAAGGAAAAATATGTTCCCTACGTCATCGAGCCCTCTCTGGGTGCCGACCGTGTTGTACTTGCTTTCCTCTGCAGTGCATATGATGAGGAAACACTGGAAGGCGGGGATGTGAGAACAGTCCTTCATTTCCATCCGGCGCTGGCACCGGTCAAGATCGGTGTGCTTCCGCTGTCCAAGAAACTGGCAGAAGGCGCTGAAAAAATCTACGCGGAGCTTTCCAAATCCTATAACTGCGAGTATGATGACAGAGGAAATATCGGAAAACGTTACAGAAGACAGGACGAGATCGGAACGCCTTTCTGCGTGACCTACGACTTTGACTCCGAGACAGACGGCGCCGTTACCGTTCGTGACCGCGACACTATGGAGCAGGAGCGGGTGAAGATCGAAGACCTGAAAGCCTATTTCGAAAAGAAAATGGAGTTTTGACCGCCTGCCGCAAAACGGCACAAATGATCAGGAAACCGGACAACATGTTTATATAAAAAGGAGAGAAAAATGACTATTTCACCACTTCAGAAAGAAAGACTCAAGTATGTTCCGAAACTTCCGGGCATGCTCCGCAGCGGAATCGCTTCCATCAGCATGAAGGAAGGCGAGGAGACACAGAGTGCGGCGGATCAGGACAAGATCAAAGCCCTGTTTCCGAATACTTACGGCAAGAAAGAGATTACCTTTGTAAAGGGTGAGAATACATCCACACCTAAGAAACAGGTGGTAGGTGTTATCCTTTCCGGCGGCCAGGCACCCGGAGGACACAACGTGGTCTGCGGTCTGTATGACGCACTGAAAGCCATGAACAGCGAAAACGAACTGTTCGGTTTCAAGGGCGGCCCCAGCGGACTTCTGGAAGACGACTATCTGGTATTCGACGATGAGTATATCGATCAGTTCCGCAATACCGGAGGATTCGACATCATCGGTTCCGGCCGTACAAAACTTGAGACCCAGGAACAGTTTGCTGTTGCGGCAGAAGTCGCAAAGAAACACGGCCTTACCGCCATCGTGATCATCGGCGGAGACGATTCCAATACCAACGCTGCTGTTCTGGCAGAGTATTTTGCAGCTCATCAGACCGGCGTACAGGTAATCGGATGCCCGAAGACCATCGACGGCGACCTGAAGAACGAAGATATTGAGTGCTCCTTCGGTTTCGACACAGCTACAAAGACATACAGCGAGCTGATCGGAAACATCGAGCGTGACTGCAATTCCTCCAAGAAGTACTGGCACTTTATCAAGGTGATGGGCCGTTCCGCTTCCCATGTTGCCCTGGAGTGCGCACTTCAGACTCAGCCGAATGTCTGCCTGATCTCCGAGGAAGTTGCCGAGAAGAAGATGTCCCTGTCCCAGATCGCGGATTACATTGCTGATTCCGTTGAAAAGAGAGCCGCAAACGGAAACAACTTCGGTGTTGTTGTGATCCCCGAAGGCGTTGTTGAGTTCGTACCGGAGTTCTCCGTTCTGATCCAGGAGATCAATGAACTGCTTGCGGGAAGCAATGCAGATGCTTTCAATGCACTGGCCACCTGGGCTGAGAAGTATGCTTTCATTGAAAAAGGCCTGACAAAAGAATCCATGGAAGTGTTCGCAATCCTTCCGGAAGCGATCCAGCAGCAGCTCTTCCTTGAGAGAGACCCGCACGGAAACGTACAGGTATCCCTGATCGAATCTGAAAAACTGTTCTCCGCCATGGTAAAGGCGAAACTGGAAGCCCGCAGAAAAGCAGGCACCTACAAGGGCAAATTCAATGCCATGCACCATTTCTTCGGTTATGAAGGAAGATGTGCATTCCCGTCCAATTTCGACGCTGACTACTGCTATTCTCTTGGATACAATGCATTCATGCTGATCCAGTATGGCTGCAACGGCTATCTTTCCAAGATCGCGAACCTCTCCGCTCCGGCAGAAGAGTGGACCGCAGGCGGAATGCCCATCACCAAGATGATGAACATGGAAAGAAGACACGGGGAAGACAAGCCTGTCATCAAGAAGGCACTTGTGGAACTTGACGGAAAACCGTTCAAGTATTTCGAAGCGCACAGAGATGCATGGGCAGTGGAGACTGCTTTCACCTATCCGGGTGCGATCCAGTATTACGGACCGTCAGAGGTCTGCGACCTTACGACCAGAACCCTGGCTCTGGAACAGGCAAAATAAGAATATCAGCTCCCGGCGGGAGACCTGGGCAGCAGCCGTTTTGGCTGCTGCCTTTTGCATTCTCTCTTTCACAGAAACCGGTACGGTTTTGAGAAAAACCCAGGGTCAGGCGGGAAAGATGTTTTTATAGAAAAAAGTTGGGCAGTAATTGATGAAAAATTGACAAAAACAGCTGAGGTTCCGGCATAATGTGACGAAAAAACGCCATAGAAGAAGGGAGTTTTTCTTGACTGATTCGTTAAATATGTTAGAATAATTACAGGTGCTACTATACATAACGTAGAAAGTAATCCGGATTTCGCAAGAGATGTGGATTACCTTCTTTGCGTTTTGTAAAGCGCAGATCAACAGCCGCACTCGTAAATCCTGACGCGGTCGGCTGCATTATAGGAGGAAACAGGAATATGGCAAAATGGGTTTACATGTTCACTGAGGGCAATGCAGGGATGAGAAATCTCCTCGGCGGAAAAGGCGCAAACCTTGCAGAGATGACGAATCTCGGTCTCCCCGTACCGCAGGGCTTTACCATCACAACGGAAGCATGTACGCAGTACTACGAGGACGGACGCCAGATCAACGACGAGATCATGGGCCAGATCATGGAAGCCATCGTCAAGATGGAGAATATTACCGGAAAACGCTTCGGAGACAAGGAGAATCCGCTTCTCGTGTCTGTCCGTTCCGGTGCAAGAGCTTCCATGCCGGGTATGATGGATACCATCCTGAACCTGGGCCTGAATGAAGACGTAGTCGAGATCCTTGCCGCGAAATCCCAGAATCCGCGTTGGGCATGGGACTGCTACCGCAGATTCATCCAGATGTTCTCGGATGTTGTTATGGGTGTAGGCAAAGAGTACTTCGAGCGCCTGATCGATAAGATGAAAGCTGAAAAAGGCGTGAAACAGGACGTTGAGCTGTCAGCAGTGGATCTTCACGCACTTGCAGACCAGTTTAAGGAAGAGTACCGCAAGGAGATCGGGGATGATTTCCCGGATGATCCGAAGGTTCAGCTGATGGAAGCCATCAAGGCTGTATTCCGTTCCTGGGACAACCCCCGTGCGAACGTATACCGCCGCGACAACGACATCCCCTATTCCTGGGGTACTGCCGTAAACGTTCAGATGATGGCATTCGGAAATATGGGCGAAACATCCGGAACAGGCGTTGCGTTCACACGTGACCCGGCCACCGGAGAAAAACACCTGATGGGCGAATTCCTGATGAACGCACAGGGAGAGGACGTTGTTGCAGGTATCCGTACGCCCAACAAGATCGACCATCTGAAAGATGTCATGCCGGAAGTTTACGACCAGTTCGTAGAGATCTGCGCGAAACTGGAAGACCATTACCGCGATATGCAGGATATGGAATTCACCATCGAGGACAAGCACCTCTACATGCTGCAGACCAGAAACGGCAAGAGAACACCGGCCGCTGCCCTGAAGATCGCCTGCGACCTTGTGGACGAGGGAATGATCGACGAGAAGAAAGCCGTTGCCATGATCGAGCCGAGAAACCTGGATACACTGCTTCACCCGCAGTTCGATGCACAGGCCCTGAAAGAGGCTGTTCCGGCTGCCAGAGCCCTTGGCGCATCACCGGGAGCTGCCTGCGGAAAGATCGTCTTCTCCGCAGAAGACGCGAAGGAATGGGAAGCAAGAGGTGAGAAGGTCGTTCTGGTAAGACTGGAGACTTCCCCCGAAGATATCGAAGGCATGAAGAGCGCTCAGGGTATCCTGACCGTCCGCGGCGGAATGACCAGCCATGCAGCGGTTGTTGCCCGTGGTATGGGACGCTGCTGCGTATCCGGATGCGGCGATATCATCATGGATGAGGCAAACAAGAAGTTTACCCTTGCCGGCAAAGAGTACCACGAGGGAGACTTTATCTCCATCGACGGTTCTACAGGAAACATCTATGACGGCATCATCCCGACCGTAGACGCAACCATCGCAGGTGAATTCGGAAGAATCATGGGATGGGCAGACAAGTTCCGCAGACTGAAAGTCAGAACCAACGCTGATACGCCTGCAGACGCAAAACGCGCTCATGAACTTGGCGCAGAAGGAATCGGCCTTTGCCGTACAGAGCATATGTTCTTCTCCGGAAACCGTATCGATGCTTTCCGTGAGATGATCTGCTCAGAGACATTAGAAGAAAGAGAAAAAGCGCTTGCGAAGATCCTTCCGGAACAGCAGGGTGACTTCGAGGCTCTCTATGAGGCTATGGAAGGCGCACCTGTTACCATCCGTTTCCTGGATCCGCCTCTCCACGAGTTCGTTCCCACAGAGGAAGAGGACATCAAGAAACTGGCTGACGCACAGGGCAAGAGCGTAGAGACAATCAAAGCCATCATCGATTCTCTGCATGAATTCAACCCCATGATGGGTCACCGCGGATGCCGTCTTGACGTTACCTTCCCGGAGATCGCCAAGATGCAGACCAAGGCTGTTATCCGTGCGGCCATCAATGTTCAGAACCGTCATCCGGAATGGAACATTGTTCCGGAGATCATGATCCCGCTTGTCGGAGACGCAAAAGAACTTAAATACGTTAAGAACATGGTAGTTGAAGTAGCGGACAAGGAGATTGCTGATGCAGGATCCTCCCTGAAATACGAAGTAGGTACCATGATCGAGATCCCGCGTGCGGCTCTTACTGCTGATGAGCTGGCTAAAGAAGCTGACTTCTTCTGCTTCGGTACCAACGACCTGACGCAGATGTGCTTCGGTTTCTCCCGTGATGACGCCGGAAAATTCCTTGAGGCGTACTATGATGCGAAGATCTTCGAGAACGACCCGTTCGCGAAGCTGGACCAGAATGGTGTAGGAAAACTGATGCAGATGGCCATCGAACTTGGAAGACCGGCAAATCCGAAGCTTCATGTCGGTATCTGCGGAGAACATGGCGGCGACCCGACATCCGTGGAACTCTGCCATAAGATCGGACTGGACTATGTTTCCTGCTCACCGTTCCGTGTACCTATTGCAAGACTTGCAGCAGCCCAGGCGGCAATTGCACAAGGCTGATCAAGCTAGGAGGATTTAACAATGGCAAAAGAAATGATAGCGATGCTTCTTGCCGGCGGTCAGGGCTCCAGACTTTATGCCCTGACCCAGAGACTGGCAAAACCGGCAGTTCCGTTCGGCGGAAAATACCGTATCATCGATTTCCCGCTGTCAAACTGCATCAACTCCGGTATCGACACAGTAGGCGTTCTGACACAGTATCAGCCGCTTGTACTGAATGAGTATATCGGAAACGGTCAGCCGTGGGACCTCGACCGTCTTCACGGCGGTGTGCATGTACTGCCCCCGTATCAGCAGGCATCAGGTTCTGACTGGTACAAAGGAACAGCAAATGCCATGTATCAGAACATCTCCTTTATCGAGAGATATAATCCGCAGTATGTGATCATTCTTTCCGGAGACCAGATCTGCAAACAGGACTACAGCGATTTCCTTCGTTTCCACAAGGAAAAGAACGCTGAGTTCTCTGTAGCGGTCATGGAAGTACCGTGGGACGAGGCTTCCCGTTTCGGCCTGATGGTAGCGGACGAGGATGACAAGATCACGGAATTCCAGGAGAAGCCGAAGAATCCGAAGTCAAACCTGGCTTCCATGGGTATCTATATCTTCAACTGGGATATCCTGAAGAAGTATCTGGAAGAAGACGAAGCGGATCCTAATTCCGAGAACGACTTCGGAAACAACATCATTCCGAACCTGCTTCGTGACGAGAGAAGAATGTATGCCTACCATTTCAGCGGATACTGGAAAGATGTAGGAACCATCTCCTCCCTGTGGGAAGCAAACATGGAAGTGCTCGACCCGGCTCACAGCGGAATCAACCTTTTTGATGACGACTGGAAGATCTACAGCCGCAACAGCGGTCTGCCCGGACATAAGATCGGCGAGACCGGCGTGGTTGAAAACTCCATGATCACTGATGGATGCCGTGTGAACGGACATGTCAAACACTCCATTCTCTTCGCGGGCGTTACCGTGGAAGAAGGCGCTGATGTGGAAGATGCCGTTGTTATGGGCGGAACAGTGATCAAATCCGGTGCGGTCATAAAACACTGCATCATTGCTGAGAATGTTGTGATCGGAGAAGGCGCTCATGTAGGTGCCATGCCGACGGACAGCGAAAAAGGCGTTGCAACAGTTGGCTCCGGCGTATACATTGGCGACAATGCGAAGATCGGCCCGAACGCTATGGTCCGCATGAATGTAAAGGATGGTGAAGAACAGTGATAAACGAGAACACAAACGCGATGGGAATTCTGTTTCCCAATTCCTACGATAAAGTAGTTCCGGAACTGGTCAGCGAACGTTTGATGGCGTCCATCCCGTTTGCCAGCCGTTATCGTCTGGTCGACTTCATTCTTTCCAGCATGGTGAATTCCGGTATCGACAATATTTCCGTTCTGGTAAGAGAGAATTATCTTTCTCTTCTTGACCATCTCGGAAGCGGCCGTGAATGGGACCTTACCCGCAAGAACGGCGGTCTGAACATCGTGCCTCCCTTCGCAGAGAGAAACACGAAGATCTACAACGGCCGTGTGGATGCCGTGGCCAGCATCCTGAATTTCCTTCGCCGCCAGAAAGAAAAATATGTCATCATGGCGGATACGAACATTGCCCTCAACTTCGACTTCAACAAACTTCTTGAAACTCACATTGCCAGCGGCGCGGATGTTACCGTTATGTACGCTGAGCAGGAGATTCCCGAGAACCTCAGAGTAAAAGAAGTCTGGGAGAGAGGACTGTACTATACGTTTGAACTGGACGGCACCAGGATCAAGCATATCCATATCAACTCTCAGAAGGAAGGTATCCAGAACTATTCCATGAACGTTTACTGCATGGGAAGGGAAGCTCTGATCGAAGAGATCCATAACGCTTTCGTTCATGGTCTTACCTATTTCGAGAGAGACGTTCTTTCACCGCAGCTTGACAAACTGAACGTGCAGGCTTACCGCTATGACGGCTACTTTGCCCGCATTACCGGAATGAAGAGCTACTTTGATGAGAATATGAAACTTCTGCAGGATGAGAACCTGGACGGCCTGTTTGCCGGAAATCCGATCTATACCAAGATCCGTGATGACAACCCGACCCGCTATATCGAAGGCGCTGCCGCAAAGAATGTTATGATCGCCGACGGCTGCATCATCGAAGGTGAAGTTGAAAACAGCATCCTGTTCCGTGGTGTAAAGGTAGCAAAAGGCGCAAAGGTCAAGAACAGTATCCTGATGCAGGATACCGTTGTGGAAGAAGGCGCTGTCTGCAATTATCTGATCACGGATAAAGCTGTAACGATCAGTAAGGACAAAGAGATGAAAGGAACCGAATCCTTCCCGATCTTTGTTCCGAAGCAGCATACGGTCTGACCCCTCGGGGGCCGGATCCCGCATAACGATTGATTAACGCAAAGGCTCTGCAAAGTAACTGTTGCACATTATGTTGAGATGGCACAGCAAATGCAGGGGCTTTGCGTTTTTCATATCAAAATTCTTTTATTTGCCCGTTTTTCTATGGCATAAAAGTCATATTTCGGGCATAAATGTCACTTTTTTAGGCACGAACGTCATTGTTTTAGGCATCAATAGTGACTGTGCAAGAGCCATTTTTATGGTAGATTATATTAATAAGAGTGGAAGGAAGTATTAAGATTCCATAACTACAGATGAGGTGAATTGGTTTGAGGATTGCAATTATCGACGACAATAAGCTTGAGGCTGAAATGCTGATGGATTTCTGCCGTTCTTATGCTGCTGAAAACCAGATGATCCTTGACTTGCAGTTTTTTGAAAGCAGCATCCAGTTTCTGGAGTCTTTCGAACGGAACCTGTACGAGATCATATTTCTGAATCTAGCGATGGAACAGATGCAGGGCATCGAGACAGCTAAAAAGATTCGCCAGGAGGATTCCTCCGGGTTGCTTGTAGCGCTGACGACCAGCACTGAGCATATGCCGGAGGCCTTTTCTTTTCATGCCTTTGAGTATGTCCTGAAGCCCGTCTCGCAGGAACGGATCTTTCAGGTGCTTACGGATGCGGCCCAGGCGCTGCCTGCCTCCGAACATTACATCAATTTTGCCAGCAAAAGGCAGAGCATCAAGCTTCCGGCATCTGAACTGATGTACGCAGTTTCCGCCGGACATTATGTGGATATCACATGCAAGGACGGAACGATCTATCATTCGCGCATGAACTTCAACAGCTTCCTGAGTCTTCTTCAGATGGAAGAGGAGCGTTTTCTGGAGATCAACCGGGGCATCGTGGTCAATCTGGCGTATGTGGAAAATGTGGATGAGAACAGGTGCCTGATGGCTAACGGAATCAGTTTTCCGGTAAAGGTGAGGGAGCGCACCGTGATACGGCAGCAGTGGCAGAGTTACCGGCAGGAACAGAGAAAATGAGGGGTGCCTTTTAAAAGAAAAGTGTACAGCAGAACCGATGGGGGTTCTGCTGTTTTTATTTTTAATCAGGTATATAGCACATTTGAAGGACGGCGGCAGATCCTGCCTGTGGCCTCCTCCAGATGCCCGTTGTCCTCTTCGAGAGGGCTCCGTCACTGATTCGCGGCGCGCCTCCGAAAACGCGCTTCGCTTGAACGGTTCTCCGGCGCCCGCTGCTATCCTCGCCCTCTCTTCGAGTCCTGCCGAAGCATCTTCCGGAGACCACAGGCAGGATCTGACGCCTGATTTCAAAGTGGGGACTTCTGTCATCTGGGAATAATATTAATAGTATACATTCAGAAACACAAGGAAGCCTTCTCCACCGGTAGACTTTCAATTCCAGACATGTTATACTATCGTGATACAGAATGCCGGGAATAGATCCGCATTCCAGTTGAGGAAACCTGCCGCAGTCAGTCTGGCGGCAGCCGGGGAGTCAGGAAACCATGAAGCGCAGTGAGATACTGAAGATCTACGGAACAGAATACAGGGAAAACACGATCCGTCTCCTGGAGGAAGCGGACCTGATCAGTCTGATCCCGGACCGGAATTGCCGGATCGCGGTGAAGCCGAACCTTGTTTCGCCGTCGCCGGCCTCTTTCGGTGCTACCACGCATACCGAGGTGGTTTCGGGAATCATCGAGTATCTGCAGAGCCATGGCTGTACTTCTATTACTCTGATGGAGGGTTCCTGGGTAGGGGACCGGACACAGGATGCGGTGGAGACCTGCGGATATGACACTCTTTGCAGAAAGTATCATGCTCCTTTTATAGATACCCAGAAGGAGCCGGCTGTCAGCCGCAGCTGCAAAGGCATGGAACTGAAGATCTGCCGGTGCGTGCAGGATGTTGATTTCCTGATCAATGTCCCGGTTATGAAGGGGCACTGCCAGACGAAGGTCACCTGCGCGCTGAAGAACCTGAAGGGACTGATCCCGAACCAGGAAAAACGGCGCTTTCACGCGATGGGCCTGCATAAGCCGATTGCGTATCTGAATGCCGCAATCCGTCAGGATTTTATCGTCGTGGACCATATCTGCGGAGACCTGGATTTTGAGGACGGGGGAAACCCCGTTGTCAGGAACTGCATCATGGCAGCCCGGGACCCGGTGCTGACAGATTCCTATGCAGCGTATCTGATGGGATATGATAAAACGGAGATCCCCTATCTTCAGTTGGCGGAAGACCTGGGTATCGGCACTACGGATCTGGAAAAAGCTGAAGTGAGGATCCTGGGAGGCGGCGAACAGGAAAAACCGCTGCCAAAGTCCGGAAAGGTCGTAGAACTATCCGATGCGGTGTATGAAGTGGAATCCTGCAGTGCCTGTTACGGATATCTGCTTCCGGCGCTGGACCGGCTGAAACAGGAAGGATTGCTGGAGCCTCTGATGAAGATCCTTGGTGAGAGCGATACAAGGCTTTGCATCGGACAGGGGTTCCGGGGTAAGAATGGAAAACTGGGCATCGGCTCCTGTACCTCCGGTTTTGACTGGAGCGTAAAGGGGTGTCCCCCTACGGAAACGGAGATCTTTCTGAAGCTGAAAGAGCTGATCCAAAGCAGCGGACATCCGGAGTGCGGCTCGGCTGTACGTAACTGCTGACAGGAAAATGACTGCGGTGCAGTGTGAAACAGATGATATACAGGAGCATGAAACCATGACAGAATGTTTGAGTCTGCTGTATCCCGGAGAGAAAAGACCTGACTGCCGGATGCTGCCTGATCAGAGCACCCATGACCTGTCGCTGGATGTGCTGTGCAGGGAAGTGGGCACTTCTGACGCGGAGCGGGCCGTTATTTTTCATACCATGAGACAGCTCAGCGCAGAGGCGGACGTGATCCGTTACCGGTGCGAGATCTTTCAGGATATTCTTGAACATCCCGGGTTGCGGGAAAAAATGCAGAAACTGCTGGACCGTGTGGATTTTCTGCGCACCTATGGAAGCTTCGGAAAAGATACCGATGCCTCGGGCGTCTGGGAACTGGTCCACAGACTGGACGAGATGGATGAATATATTGTCTGCGTGCAGGCGATCTATGAGTGCCTGAAGGAGGAGAAGGTGAGCTCCAGGGGGCTGACCGCTCTGAGAGAATATGCGCGCAGCTTATATGAGGACCAGGGGTTCGACGCTCTCAAAAAGGACATCGATGCGCTCAAAAAAGAGACATCCAAGGTACGGAGCGTCACACTGGGGGTCAACCTGAACGAACGGTTCGAACCGGACGGTGTGGGAATCGTCTCCATCAACAGCAAGCCTTTTTCCAAATCCGGTGTCCTTTCCAATTTCTGTGATTTTCTGAACCGCGGAAATGAAATACAGGAAGGAAATGACTGGAATCACAATTATGTGTTCCGGACAACGACGAACGAGCTGGCCGGAATTCAGGATACGGTGCAGAACGCGGCACTGCTGGCGGTGACCCGCGGGCTGGCCGCGATGCCGGGAATAGCAGGTGTGGCGGCGGACAGCCGCGGCGGAGATGTGATCCGCACGCTGGACCGGGCAATTGCTTCCATGCTGACGGGAATTGTAAAGAAACTGAAGTCTGTCCTTTCACGGCATGTGACGGTGAGCACCAGCGTGATTGCCGGGCTGATCCCGGAGTTCATGTATTATATACGCTGGGCGGAATATATTGAAAAACTGCAGGGGATAGGCTTCACATTCTGCAGGCCGGAAGTGGCGGAAGAAGAAACGGGCGTTAATCCCCGTACAATGGATGCCCGGGGGCTGTACAATCTGAAACTGGCAGCTTCCGTTCTGAAGGAAGGCAAGGGCAGTTCCGCCGATATTGTGGTGAACGATCTTGTCTTCGACAGGGAACACCGGATCTACCTTCTGACGGGCGCGAACCGGGGCGGAAAGACGACGGTCACCCAGGCCGTGGGTCTGCTCTTCGTGCTTGCCCAGGGCGGCATCCATGTGCCGGCGGAAAAGTTTGTATTCAGTCCGGCGGACAATATCTTTACCCATTATCCGGCAGATGAGAACCAGACCATGGACCTGGGACGCCTGGGGGAAGAATCCCAGAGGTTCCGCGATCTTTTCCATGCATCCACGGCGGACAGCCTTCTGCTGCTGAACGAATCGTTCTCGACCACTTCCTTCGAAGAGGGATACTATATTGCCAGGGATGTGGTAAAAGCCATTTCCCGAAAGGGCATGCGGACGATCTACAATACCCATATGCATAAACTTGCGCTGGAACTGGAGACGCTGAACGGGGAAGGGGATCCGCAGAACCGCATCGCCAGCCTTGTGGCGGAGACGGAAGACGGAAAGCGGTCCTACCGCATTCGCGTCGCGCCGCCCGGAGGACTTTCCTACGCGAAGGATATCGCGGAAAAATACGGTGTTACTTTCGAACAGCTGATGGAAACGCCGGTATAATAAAAGGAGTGTAACTTTTTGATCCAATACAATTATCACACCCATACGCGGAGATGTCACCATGCGGAAGGGACGGAACGCGAATATATAGAGAAGGCGATCAGAGCCGGTATACGGGAGCTTGGTTTTTCCGACCACTGTCCCGTTCCCTTTGAAAACGGTTATGTGTCCCCGGTGCGGATGACAATGGATGAGGCACCGGAATACTTTTCGACGATCCGTTCTCTTGCGGAAGAGTACAGGGACAGACTGGAGATCCGGTGCGGGTTTGAAATGGAATATACGCCGGATCTGTTTGAACGGCAGATCCGTTTTTATGAAAGCCTCGGATGCGACTATCTGATCCTGGGACAGCACTATGCCGGCCGGGAGGATATCGGGCCTTATGTGGGCCGGAAGACGGACGACCCCTGGATCCTGACCCGCTATGTGGATCTGGTGCTGGAGGGGGCTTCCACGGGGAAATTCCTCTATGTTGCGCATCCCGATGTCTGCTGGTTTGAAGGTGACAACGAGATTTACCGCAGGGAATGTGAAAGACTCTGTGGCGGCCTGCTGCAGATGGATATACCCATAGAGATTAACGGCCTTGGAATGGCTACCTCAAGGAATTATCCCAACGAATCATTCTGGCGTATCGCCGGGGAAGTGGGAAACACTGTCGTGATCGGCATGGACGCC
The DNA here is from genome assembly GCA_902783665.1 of uncultured Lachnospiraceae bacterium. Classification (GTDB taxonomy): domain Bacteria; phylum Bacillota; class Clostridia; order Lachnospirales; family Lachnospiraceae; genus Choladousia. The sequence goes on from CACZSG010000131.1 coordinate 20,819, forward strand.
CACACACCGGACCAGCTTGCGGATGAAACAGTCTGGGGAAAATGCCGGGACCTTGCCGAAAAATGTAATGTCAGGCTGACAGATAAAAAACTGCTGTAAAAGTACAAAAGACAGAAAATCAAGGAGGCGGATTGATGAAGGCTTTATTTATCGGCGGAACAGGAACAATCAGTGCGGCGATCGTGCGCAGACTGGTCTCGGAACTGAACTGGGACGTAT
>CACZSG010000132.1 GCA_902783665.1 uncultured Lachnospiraceae bacterium
AAACCCTTTGGCCAGATCCTCATCCGACGGGATATAATCTGTCATGGTCCCGTTGTTGTAGGATTCATAGGCCTTCAGGTCAAAGTACCCGGTACCGGTCAGGCCAAAGATGATGGTCTTCTCCTCACCGGTCTCCTTGCATTTCAGCGCTTCATCGATGGCAGCGCGGATGGCATGGCTGGATTCCGGAGCGGGAAGGATGCCTTCCACTCTGGCGAACTGGGTAGCCGCCTCAAATACGGCAGTCTGTTCCACGGCGCGGGCTTCCATGTATCCGTCGGCGTAAAGCTGGGAAAGGACAGTGCTCATGCCGTGATAGCGAAGCCCTCCTGCATGGTTGGCGGAAGGAATGAATCCGTGGCCGAGGGTGTACATTTTGGCCATCGGGCAGACCTTTCCGGTGTCGCAGAAATCGTAGGCGAATTCTCCTCTCGTAAAGCTGGGACAGGAAGCAGGTTCTACGGCGATAATACGGTAATCTGCCTCACCGCGGAGTTTTTCTCCCATGAACGGAGAGATCAGGCCGCCCAGGTTGGATCCGCCGCCGGCGCAGCCGATGATGATGTCCGGTTTGATCCCGTATTTATCACAGGCTGTCTTGGTCTCAAGGCCGATGATCGACTGATGAAGAAGCACCTGGTTCAGCACGCTTCCAAGCTCATAACGGTACCCGGGTGTGGAAGTCGCCGCTTCAACGGCCTCGGAGATGGCGCATCCCAGAGAGCCGGTCGTTCCGGGGAATTCCTCGTTGATCTTTCTTCCGATATTGGTCTCCATGGACGGCGACGGTGTCACATTCGCACCGTAGGTCCGCATGACCTCTCTGCGGAAAGGCTTCTGTTCATAGGAAACCTTTACCATGTACACTTTGCAGTCCAGCCCAAAGTAGGAGCATGCCATGGAAAGGGCTGTTCCCCACTGTCCGGCACCGGTCTCCGTCGTGACGCCTTTCAGGCCCTGTTTTTTGGCGTAGTAGGCCTGCGCGATGGCGGAATTCAGCTTATGGCTGCCGGATGTGTTGTTGCCTTCAAATTTATAGAAGATCTTCGCCGGCGTACCCAGGGCTTTTTCAAGGAACACCGCATGTACCAGCGGTGAGGGACGGTACATCTTGTAAAAATCCTGTACTTCTTCAGGAATGTCGATATAGGGCGTGGTGTCATCCAGTTCCTGGCGGATCAGCTCGTCGCAGAAAATGGGCTGCATGTCCTCATATTTCAGCGGCTGCAGGGTGCCCGGATGAATCAGCGGAGCCGGTTTGTTCTTCATGTCCGCGCGGACATTGTACCACTGTTTCGGAATCTCGTTCTCATCCAGATAGATCTTGTAGGGAATTGTGTTTTTGCTCATTCTTCGCACTCCTTTCATGCCTTCTTTGGTACCGGGACGAAGGCAGGACGCCGGATGGCCGATCTTCTTTCTGATGCGGATCCGCATACAAAAAGAGCCCTGACTCCTGTCCCTTCTGATGCTGCTGTAGGGACAAGAGCCAAAGCTCCTGCGGTGCCACCCTGCTTGACGTGCGAACACGCCCACTCATTTCCGATATTCAACTGAAATCTCAAAAGCCCATTCCCGCATCATGACCTGCTGTTGTCTCACTGTCAACAACTCCCTGTATGGCCGGAGGATCCGGTACTCTTCTTTCTCACAGATTTGTGTAATTATACAATGAACCCCTGGGAAATTCAAGCATTTATTATCACTTTTTTATGATAAATGATTCACACACGCATTTTCTCCTGTCAACATGCCCATGATAGTGTTATGAAAGCGGCTCATAGGAGAACCAGTCAAACGGAACATATTCATCGTATGACTTACCGTTGCCGCTTGCGAACAGGCCGATGTAGGTCCCTACAAAACCTCCTGCAGTCTCACTTCCCAGGAAACCGCCGTTCACCGTGCACAGGGGAATCTCCTCCCCGTCCCTGCCTGCTGCCAGAAGTGTATATTCCTGTCCCTCTGCGCGGATCACCAGAACGGTCTCTTCTTTCTCCCAGGGAATCTCCCTGAGAACTTCCTCCTGGTAGGCCCCTCTCTCCTTTTTGTGGATGAGGGACACGTCCAGAGACCGGTAGCATCTCAGCGCACGCACGACCGTCTGTCCATCTTCGCGGCATCCAAGTTCAAGCCGGATCTGCTGGAACCCGTGCTGAAGGACCGTCAGACCGGCAGTCTGCGCTTCCTTCGGCCGCCACGCAAGGCAGGCTGCCGTACGGAAGGACAGGTGCTGCTGGCGTCTTCCGAGAAATCCCATGGAAGAGGGGTTCTGCAGGCTGCCTTCCCCCGTCGGAGCGTTTTCATCCGGTCTCAGGCCCCTTTCATGCAGGCGAATCTTCAGGAAACCGTCCTCCATCTTTATCAGGCTGTCATCCGGTGTTCCAAGGAAATTCCAGACATAACCGGGTTTTTCACTTTCAAAATCATCTTTTGCAGGAAGTTCCGGCACCTTATATTCAGGAAGATTCGGTCCTTCGTACGAAAACAGGATGCGTCCCGTGCCCGGGCTTACGACGGGCCATCCGTCTTCCCAGCCCACCGGCGCGATAAAGGTCTCCCGACCAAGATTTTTGTGGTACCCTCCGTACGGGCGTGACGCCAGAAAGACCATAAACCATGAACCGTCCTGGCACTGGACCAGGTCCGCATGGCCTGTGTTGGCAATATCGGCATTCATTCCCAGATGCCTCTGGGTCAGGATCGGGTTGCCCCTGTAGGAATGATAGGGTCCTTTCACATGCTCCGCCCTGGCGATGGTCTCCGAGTGGAAGTGTTCGGTCCCTCCTTCTGCGATCATCAGATAGTAGTATCCGTTGATCAGGTAGAGATGGGGAGCTTCCGGCCAGGCCGGTTCAGACAGGGATCCGCCCCAGATAAATGTCCTCTCACCCACCAACGCGAATGATTCCAGATCGATCTCGGACAGCCAGATGGCCTGTCTGGTCCCCCTGTCGTCCTGCATCTGACCCGTGCCGGTATAGTAGGCCTTTCCATCCACATCCCAGAACAGCGAGGGATCGATGCCCTCCGCCCCCTCGATCCAGTGAGGATCAGACCAGGGTCCTTCCGGCTTTTCGGCAGTCACGATAAAGTTCTTGCCCACACTGACATTGGTGGTGATCATATAGAACAGACCGTCATGAAAGCGAATGGTCGGCGCGAAGATGCCGCCCGATATATCGTCCGGGGACAGCGGAAGCTGTTCCGGGCGGTCAAGCACATGTCCGATCTGCTCCCAGTGAGCAAGATCCCTGCTATGGAAAACAGGGACGCCCGGGAAGTAGGAGAAGGAAGATGTCACCATATAGTAATCATCCCCCACACGGCAGATGGAGGGATCCGGATAGAATCCCGGCAGCAGCGGATTGCTCAGCATATTTTTCATGAAACAGTTCTCCTTAATGATTTATAGTATTGAACGATACCGGAAGTTCAGGACCGGGATTCAGGGCGGTCTTCCAGACCTGCATAGATCTCTTCCGCGTAACGGACAGTCTCCATCGCGTCCGAAGCGTACCTGTCCGCACCGATCTCGCGGGCGTACTCTTCCGTCAGAACTGCGCCGCCCACAACAATGCGGCACCAGGGAGCCTGCTCTTTCAGTTCTTTCACGGTCTTCTCCATAGCCCCGACGGTGGTCGTCATCAAAGCGCTCAGGCCGGCCAGCGGCGCGTGAAGTTCGATCACTTTTTCCACGATCTTTTCCGGCGCCACATCTTTGCCAAGATCGCGGACATCAAAACCATAGTTTTCCAGAAGAAGTTTTACGATATTCTTACCGATGTCATGAATGTCACCCTGCACGGTCGCAAGGACAAAGGGGCATTTTCTGATCCCGGACGTATTGTCAGGATTTCCGGCCATCACGCTTTTGATCGTCTCAAACGCCGCCTTTGCGGCTTCCGCGCTCATCAGAAGCTGCGGAAGATAGACCGTCTTTGCCTCAAACCCTTTTCCGGCAATGTCCAGGGCGGGAATGATCTCTTCCGAAACGATCTGCAGAGGCTCTTTTTCTTTCAGCAGCTCTCCGGTCACCTGGGCCGCCTGGTCCTTCAGCCCTTTTGTTATGGCCGACTGAAGTCTGCTTATCCCTTTTTCTGTGTCCGCTGTCCCCGGGCTGCCGCCGGCGGGCCGGCCGGCAGAAGCCGGGTTCTGCTCAAAAGGGACTTTTTCCGCGAAAGAGATATACCCGGCGCAGTTATCATCCAGTCCGTGCAGCACTCTGTAGGTACGGTAGGTCTTCTGCATCTCGAAGGAATGAGGGTTCATGATCGCTGCCGACAATCCGTTCTCAAGGGCAGCCATGAAGAAACCGGAAGTAATATAATCCCGGACGGGAAGGCCGAATGAAACATTGGAAACCCCGAGAATGGTATTGGCCCCCAGTTCCTCCCGGATCCGCCTGACGGTCTCCAGTGTCACCATCGCCGCATTCTGATCGGCGCTGACTGCCATGGCCAGCGGATCAAAGATCAGATCTTTTTCAGATATTCCGTATTCTTTTGCAGCCGCCATGATCTTTTTGGCAATATCCACCCTTCCCTGGGCCTTTGCGGGAATTCCGCCTTCGTCCAGTGTCAGGGCGACCACCAGTCCGCCGTATTTTCTGACCAGCGGGAAAACCGCCTGTATGCTCTCCTGCTTTCCGTTGACGGAATTGATCATGGCCTTTCCGTTATAGCGGCGAAGCGCGCGCTCCATCGCCTCCGGATCCGAAGTGTCGATCTGCAGCGGCAGGTCCAGCACGGTCTGTAGTTCGCAGACAACACTTTCCAGCATGGAAGGCTCATCGATCTCCGGCAGTCCGACATTGACATCAAGGATCTGGACCCCTTCGTCCTGCTGGGCAAAACCCTCATCCAGTATATAATCGATGTCGTTTTCTCTGAGGGCCTGCTTGAATCTCTTTTTCCCCGTAGGGTTGATCCTCTCCCCGATCAGGACCGGCTCTTTTCCAAAAGAGACCGCATGGGTATAGGAAGACACCCGGGAGACTTTCTTCTCCGTCACGGGAACCGGTTCAAGGTTTCCCGCAAGCTCCGTCAGCTTTCTGATATACTCCGGTGTGGTCCCGCAGCATCCTCCCGCAGCCCTTATGCCGGCGCGGAGCAGGCTCTCCACTTCAGCCGCAAACACTTCGGCTGAGACATCATAGACCGTCCTGCCGTTCTCACGCCTGGGAAGGCCCGCATTCGGCTTGAAAAGAACCGGAATGCTGCTGCAGCGCAGATATTCCAGCGCGACCGGGCGCAGCTGCTGCGGTCCAAGAGAACAGTTCAGGCCGATCACATCCGCCCCCATGCCTTCCAGCATGGCGCACATAGCTTCTGGGGAAGCCCCTGTCATCAGCATTCCGTTCTCACCGTATGCATTGGAGACAAAAACCGGCAGGCTGCAGTTCTCTTTCGCGGCCAGAAGTGCCGCCTTGGTCTCGTAGCTGTCATTCATCGTCTCGATGAAAACAAGGTCCACGCCGCAGGCCGCACCGATCCGCACTGTCTTCGCGAACACGGACACGGCATCCTCAAAATCAAGATCTCCGTATGGCTTCAGCAGCTTCCCGGTGGGGCCGATATCCAGGGCTATGAATTTCTCCCCGGAAGAAGTACTATCCTCCCGGGCGGCTCTGGCGTTTTCAACGGCGCACCGGATGATCTGCTCCAGTTCCTCGTCCCCGAATTTCAGAGAGTTTGCCCCGAACGTATTGGTATTGACCACATTGCTTCCCGCATCATAATAGGCCTGATGGATCTTCTTTACGACCTCCGGCCGGGAAATGTTCCACCTTTCCGGATATTCGCCTGCTCCCAGGCCTTCCGCCTGCAGCAATGTTCCCATCCCGCCGTCAAGAAACAGGATATGGTCTTTCATATAGTCTAAAACATTCATGTCATTCTACCTTTCGGGCATATTCCGCCCTTTCAAAAACGGTCTGCCGCTCTGTATATACAGTCCGTCTTCCCGCACCCTGCACATTTGCCGCCGCATGCCTGCGCCACCGTTCCGCCGAGGCCCAGGACAGCCGTTACGGACTTGGAAGGACTCATCAGCAGACTTTCATTCAGGGACAGTCCAAGCTGCCTCGGGCAGTCCAGGACCCTGAAGATCTCTCTCTGGCTCTCCAGCGGAAAGTCCTCGTAACCAGGTGAAAAACGCCTGCCGGCAGCAAGTCCGTCGGCACAGGTTTCTTCTTTTATCATCCGTTCCAGTTCATCGCAAAGACTTTCGATCCTCTCTGCCCCGATCGCCTGCATCATGAGGGCTCTGGACGGAGATATTCTGCCGTACCGGGCAATCAGCCTGTCTATTCCGATTCCAACGGTGGCGGCAAAAAGGATCAGTTCCCGGCATCCGTCCAGATTCCTGCGCACGGTTTCGGAAGCCGTCTCCATAAAACCCATATGAGTGCCCGTTTCTGTTTTCCGGACAGGATACCTTCTCCAGCAGGCACGATAACACAAAAGAGGCGCTGCCTCTTTCATGCAGTCTGCCGCAAGAGATTCAACATCCTGATCCCCCTTCCGGCAGCCCGCGTAACGCAGCACCTCTTTCAGATTCCATTCCGGCGCGGGCAGCGAGACCGTGTGCAGTATATCTTCCTTCATTACTTACCTACAATCTCCGAAAGATTGTGCAGGATCGCTGCAGCCACATCCGGTTTATTCATGGAATACACATGTACATTGGTTATATTGTTGGCGAACAGGTCGATGATCTGGTCTGTCGCGTAGGCGATCCCCGCCTGCTTCATGGCCGCCGGATCAGGACCGAATTTATCCACAAGGCTTTTAAAGCGCTGCGGCATAAAGGAGCCCGAAAGCTTTACCGCTCTCTCCACCTGGTTCGCATTGGTGATCGGCATGATCCCGGCAACAACGGGGACCGTGATGCCGGCCTCCCGGATCTTGTACAGAAAATTGTAGAGCAGGTTGTTGTCAAAGAACATCTGTGTTGTCAAAAACTCACAGCCTGCATCCACCTTCTCCTTCAGATGCCGGATATCCTCCTTCTGGTTCCTGCTCTCCGGGTGCACCTCCGGATAACAGGCTCCGCCGATGCAGAAATCCGAACCGCTCTCCTTCAGCTCCCGGACCAGGTCCACCGCATGGCGGTAAGCCCAGCCGCTGCGGTCCGATTTTTCCAGTTCCGGCGTCAGGTCACCGCGGAGTGCCATGACATTCTGGATCCCGGCTTCTTTCAGCTCGGTGATCTTGGCAGCCACGGTCTCCTTCGTGGAAGAAACACATGTCAGATGCGCAAGTGTGGGGATCCCGTACTGTTGCTTGATATTGCGGGCGATCTCCAGCGTGTAGCGGCTGGTGCCCCCTCCGGCGCCGTATGTGACGCTCATGAAGGAGGGCAGCAGTTTTGCGATTTCTTCCGTTGCCGTCCTGACACTGTCAAAGGAACTGTCCGTTTTCGGAGGGAAGACCTCGAAGGAAAGCGAAAGCGTCTCCTGCTTTAAAATATCGCGCAGATACAATGATGTCAGCCCCCTGTCAGTTCCAGATACAGTGCACGATACTGTTTTGCGGAATTTTCCCAGGATACATCCTTTTCCATATCCCGGATCACCATCTCATCCCATCCCGGACGGTTGGTGAAGTAAAGGGTCTTCGCCCTGTTCACAGCATCAAGGAGCAGGCCCGCGTCATATCTGTCAAACGTGAATCCGTTTCCTTCGCCGGTGAACTGGTTGTAGGGTTCAACCGTATCCTTCAGTCCGCCGGTCTCGCGAACGATCGGAATTGTTCCGTAGTGCATGGCGATAAGCTGTGTCAGTCCGCAGGGCTCGAACTGGGACGGTACCAGAAGCGCGTCGGCGCCTGCGTAGATCTTGTGCGCTCTTCCCTCGTCGTACATGATGTTGGAGCACACGCTGCCCTTATACGCACCTTCATAGTAGCGGAAAGAATCCTCGTACATCGGGTCTCCGGTACCAAGGACTACGACCTGCGTATTGCCGTCCATCATGGAAGGAAGGACTGCATTTACAAGGTCAAGGCCCTTCTGGTTGGTCAGGCGGGAAATAAGGCCGATCACAAATTTGTTCTCATCTTTTTCAAGTCCGACTTCTTCCTGAAGAGCGAGCTTGTTCTGTTTCTTCTTCTCGACCGCATCCTCTTTTCCGTAAGGAGCCGCGAGCAGCGCATCAGCGGCAGGATCCCACATATCCACATCGATTCCGTTGACGATGCCGCGGAGTTTTCCGGAATGATAGCGCAGATGCGCATCCAGGTTCTCGCCGTAGTAGGCGGTCTGGATCTCTCCTGCATAGGTCTGGCTTACGGTCGTGATCATGTTCGCGTAGGCAAGGCCTCCCTTGAACATGTTTGCATCCTCATATCCCTGTTTCAGCGCGTCTTTGTTGAAGACATAATCCGGCAGACCGGACCAGTAGCGGATGGTGGGGATATTGTAAATGCCCTGGAAGCGAAGGTTATGAATGGTGATCATTACCTTGGATCTTCCGACCGGTGTGTTCTGGAACATGGTCCTGAGGTAAACGGGCACAAGGCCTGCCTGCCAGTCGTGGCAGTGAATGACATCCGGGATCCAGTCCATATAGTTCAGCGCAGCCAGAGCGGCTTTGCCGAAGAAGCAGAATTTAGGAATATCGTCGATCAGGTTGGTGTACGGATTTCCGAAACCGAAGAATTCTTCGTTGTCAATAAAATCATAGACCACGCCGTCCCAGACATATTCCATGATTCCTACATAGTAGGAACGTCCGTCCGCGCAAAGATCCATCTGGAAGGAGCCGCGGTAGACCATCTTCTCCTGATACTCCCACGGAATGCATTTATAGCGCGGCAGGATAACCTTGACATCACAGTTCTGCGCGATCAGCGCCTTCGGAAGGGCGTACATAACATCGCCGAGGCCGCCCGTCTTCACAAACGGATAGCATTCGGAGCCGATGAAGGCTACGGAACGTCTGGGCTGCGGAAGTTCCGGTTCGTCCACTGCAGGTGCTTCCTCGGCGGGTGTTTCCACAGCGGGGCTTTCTTCTGCAGGCGTTTCTGCTGCAGGTGCTTCCTCGGCGGGAGCTTCTGCTGCAGGCGCTTCTTCTGCAGGTGCTTCTGCTGCAGGTGTTTCTACTACAGGAACTTCTGCTGCAGGAGCTTCCACTGCAGGTGCTTCTGCTGCAGGAGCTTCCACTGCAGGAGCTTCCACTACAGTTGCTTCCACTACAGGTGCTTCTGCGACCGGTGTTTCTGCTGCTGCGGCTTCTGCTACTGCTGTCTCTGCTGCGGGTTCCACTTTTTTATCTGCTTTCTTAACAGTCTTTCTGGCTGTTTTCTTAGCTGTTTCTTTCTTCGGCTCCGCAGTTTTCTTTGCAGCTGCCTTTTTCACAGTTTTCTTAGCTGCCGGTTTTTCCTGCTTCTCTGCTGTTTTCTCAGCCGGCTTCTCTTCTTTCTCAACAGCTTTTTCAGCTTCTTTCACGATGGGCGTTTCCACGGGTTTTTCAGCTGTCTTCTCCGCAGCTTTTGCTGCGGTTTTCTTTGCTGTTTTAGCCGCAGGTTTTTCTGCTGCTTTTGCTGCAGGCTTCTCCGCCGGCTTCTCAGCTGCCTTTTCCACAACCTTCTCTACCGGTTTCTCAGCTGCCTTTTCCACAGCCTTTTCTACCGGCTTTTCAGCTGTCTTTTCCACAGGTTTTTCTATTGTTTCAGCCACAGGTTCCGCTGCTTTTTTTACTTCAGCTGCTGTGTCTTTGACGATTTCCTTTTTTGTCTTCACGGCTTTTTTCGCAGTTGTTTTTTCTTTCGCCGTGGTTGTCTTTTTTGCGGG
>CACZSG010000133.1 GCA_902783665.1 uncultured Lachnospiraceae bacterium
CTGCGGTGCGCTTCCGCCACTTCGTCATCGTAGACCTCGGACAGCCAGTAATTGGCCGTGATGGCGCCGGAGTTGGACAGGATCAGTCCGCCGACGGAATAGGTGACGGTGGAATTCTCCTTGACGCGCCAGTTGTTGATCTGCAGATAGTTGTCCACCAGATCCTTGTAGTTGAGCAGCGTGGAGTTGATGTTGCGGACTTTTTCACGCTGTTTTCTGTAGAGGATGTATGCCTTTGCCACATCGGCATAGCCGGACTCGGAGAGGACTTTTTCCACGCTGTCCTGGATATCTTCCACGGCGATCTTGTCGTCATGGATCTTGCTCTCGAAGTCCGAGGTGACGTGCAGAGCCAGCAGTTCGATGACGCTGGGATGATATTTATGACCGGTCGCTTCGAACGCCCGTGTAATGGCCGCACTGATCTTATTGATAGAAAAATCGACGATTTCACCGTCGCGTTTGGTAACTCTGTACATAAAAAGCTCCTCCTTTAATGAAACCCGAACGCCTTCACACTATCACAAAGGCATAGGGATGTCAATATATGGTAGGTAAATGTGAAAAAAGTGTAATAATTTCGCAAGATATTGTGTCAGACAATTAGCGCCCTCTACCCGCTCTTTTCAGTCTGAAACAGCGGAAAAGAGCGGGTGGAAGGCGCAGAGACATTCAGAAAATTATTACAGATCCATTCCCCTGACGGAAGATTCAGGGACATACTGCCGCATGATGCGGACATATTCCTGGAGCGATTCGGCAGAGGGCGCGTGCAGGCCCCCGAAGGGAACGGTATCCCGGTCGGTGAAGGGCTGCAGGAAATAGCGCCGCGCGCCCCGGATCCAGGCGCCGATGGCTTCAAAGTCAGAGGCCGTATGGAATTCCTCCACGACCGTGGTACGGAATTCGTAATCGGTATCTCCTGAAAGGAGCAGACGGATACTTTCATGGATCTGCGGCGGACACGGACCTGACACGGCGGCGGTCTGCGCATATTTTTCCGGACTGTTCTTGATGTCCATGGCTACATAGTCGGCCAGGCGGTCCTGCAGGATCCGGGAGAGAAGCTCCGGATGCATGCCGTTTGTGTCCAGTTTTGTCAAAAAGCCGAGGCCGCGGACCCGCGACAGCAGATCCGGGAGGGACCGGTGCAGACAGGGCTCTCCGCCGGTGAAGGCCACCCCGTCCAGCAGTCCCCGGCGCTTTTCAAGAAAGCGCAGCAGCCCGTCCTCGTCCATAAGGGAAGGCGCGGTGCCGTCCGCAAGCTCATAGTTATGACAGTAGGGACACCGGAAATCACAGCCGCCCAGAAACACCGTGCAGGCCACATGCCCCGGGAAGTCCAGCAGGGTCATTTTCTGTAATCCGTATATTTTCATCTTCTGAAGTTCCTTCTTTATGCTTTCCGGCTCTGCCGGGGGGCTGAGCGGAAAGCGGATATTCCTTTTTCAAAGAGAGCCAAAATGGAACACGATGCCCACGGCAGCCGAGAGAGCAATGAAGATCACCGGGTGCCATTTCAGCTTTTTCTGCGCGATAAAGATGGCAGCTGCCAGCACAATGGCGGGCCAGTTGAAAAAGCGGAGCAGATCCGGTCCGTTCTCCAGCGCGGACAGTCGTACCAGCGCGATCCTGACGACGTTGATGCCGGCGGCCGAGATCATGGCGACGGATGCCGGGCGAAGGCCGTAGAAGGCGCGGTCCACATAGGGGTTGCTGCGGAATATGTCCAGGATCTTTGAAATGATCAGGATGATGATGATGCAGGGCGCCGCAAGCCCCAGGGAGGCAATGATGCCGCCCGGAACGCCGCCGGTTATGTACCCGGCAAAGGTGGACATGTTGATGCCGATGGCGCCGGGAGTGGACTCGGATACGGCGATCATGTCAGCAATGTCCGCGTGTGTGAACCAGTGCGTTTTGTCGGACATTTCATAGAGGAACGGAAGCGTGGCCAGGCCGCCGCCTATGGAAAACAGGCCGGTCTTGAAAAATTCCAGAAACAGTCTCAGATAAATCATGCCTTATTTCCCTCCTTTGCCGTGCGGAACAGGACGCCGAAGACACCTGCGGCAATCACCAGGACAGCTGCCGGTACGCGGAACAGCAGCAGCGAGGAAAAGACTGTGACCAGGAAGATGACCAGGTACAAGGCCAGCGCCGTCTTGTCCGGGATGGCTTTTTTCCAGAGCTTCAGGACCGCCTGCAGGATCAGGACACAGACACACACCCGGATGCCGGCAAACGCATCTTTGACCACCGCCAGATCCGCGAAGTTGGTCAGAAAAGCGGAGATGATCAGAATGATCAGGATGGGGCAGGTGAGAAAGCCGATGGTGGCGGCCAGGGCGCCCGCGGTTCCTTTCCGTTTGTGCCCGATAAAGGTCGACACATTCAGGGCGATGATGCCGGGGGTGCACTGCCCGATGGCGAAATAATCCATCAGGTCTTCCGTGGTAGTCCAGCCGCGTTTGTCCACCAGGTCCCGCTCCAGAATGGGCAGCATGGCATATCCGCCTCCGAAGGTAACGGCACCGATCCGGACGAAGGCCAGATACAGTTCTTTCAGTTCGTTCATGCTTGTAAAAGCCTCCCTTGATTGAGAAATTACCCGTAATTATATATGAAATAAGAGAAGGGGTCAACCGGACGGCGCTGTTAGTCTCTTCTTATTATTTGTTTGACATTTGGGAACCTTTTCCCTATAATAACGCGTGGATTAAAACTGGTAGAGAGAGAAGCTGACCATGGGAAAGAGAACCATAAAGAAAAAAAACGATAAATCTGTAAAGGAATCATGGACACTGAAGCTCCTGGCGCAGAAGGCAGGGGCCTTTCTGATGCCGGATGAACCCGAGCCGCTGAATAAAAAACAGCATATCATGTACCTGCTGAAGGCAGCATGCCGTATCGCGGGCGCGGCCGGCGCCGTCTTCTTTCTGATCTGGTATTTCAGGACTCCGGATTACTGCCTGAAGGACGCCAAGAACAACGATATCGCGCTGTGGCAGAACGGCCGTACCTGGTTCATCCTGCTTTGCGGCACGGCCCTGGCGCTGCTCGCGCTGATCCCGAACCGGCTGCCGGAGAAAGTGAACCGGACTCTGGCCTGGCTGTGGACAGCCCTGGTACCGCTGGCAGTCTATTTTTCTCTTCTGCATCTGAACGCGACCCGGTTCAAGATCGTTTTTCTGAATCTGAACCGCATCGCGCTGGTACTTACCTTTGTTTTCCTGTACATGGTACTGCTGTTCCTGCTCCTGGTGACAGGCCATATGGGAATCTCAGAGACGCTGCTGGCCTGCGGGGTTGCCGCGGTGGGCATCGTAAACTGGTATGTGGTCTCCTTCCGCGGGCAGGCGGTCTCCGCGGCGGATATCTTTTCCGTGGACGCGGCGGTGACGGTGGCCAACCAGTACGATTTCCGGATCGGCTGGTTCGTATATTCGGAGCTGTTCCTCACCTTCGGCATTGCGCTGATCTCCTGGAAATTCTCCCACTTCCCCCTTTTCCACTGGAAACAGAGAGTGGCTGTCCTGACCCTTTGGGCCGTCATTACGGGCGGTTACTATCACCTGTGCTGCCACACATCCTTCCTTGAAGACCATGATATCCGCTCCGGCGGGTTTACCCATCAGCTTCGCTACAAACAGTTCGACATGCTGTTCACCACCCTCACCACCTTCTTCTACCTGGTGGTGGACCAGCCGGACGGCTACTCCATCGAGCGTGTGAAGGAGATCGCGGCGCCCTATGTGGAGCCGGAGTCGGAGAGCGAATCTCAGACCACGGGCGGGACGGAAGCGCTGACTGAAACCGAGAGCGGACAAGAGCAGGAGACTGCCGGTGCCGCTGACGCAGCCGGAAAGAAAGAGACAACTGCCGGTGCCGCGGGCACAGCCGGAAAGACCGTGACAGCCAATACCGCAGAGACGGTCGACGAGGAAGAGAAGGACTTCGAAACACCGAATCTGATCGTTATCATGAATGAGTCTTTTGCGGATTATACCAGCATCGGGCAGGGCCTCCAGCTTTCACAGGACTGCATGCCCTTCATTCACAGCCTGACGGAAAACACCATCAAGGGAAATCTGTACGCCTCCATCTTCGGTGCCAATACGCCGAACTCGGAATACGAATTCCTGACAGGTCTTACCATGGGATTCCTGCCGCCCACTTCCGTAGGATTCAATCTGTTCGTGCGCGGGGAGATGCCTTCCCTGGCGTCCCAGCTGAAATCCGTGGGGTACGACACCATCGCCATCCATCCCTACAGAGGGTACAACTACCGACGGAATGTGGTCTACCCGCAGATCGGATTCGACACCTATCTGACAAGGGATGACTTTGAGAACCCCGAATATATCCGCCGGTATATCTCGGACTGGGAGCACTCGGAGAAGATCATCGAACTGTACGAGCAGAGAAAGGCGGAAGGCAATGATAACCCATGGTTCTGCTACAATGTGACCATTCAGAACCACGGCGACTATTTCCGCTCCAACTCCACCGGCGTTCCCGAGGACATCATTGTGTACGACACTTCCGTGAACCGGACGAAGACCAGCATGTACGTCAATCTGATCAAAAAGTCGGATGAGATGTTCCAGCACATCACGGAGTATTTCTCGCAGCAGGAGGAGCCGACCGTCATTGTCATGTACGGCGACCATCAGGCCGCGCTGGGAGACAACACCTACGAAACTCTGCTGGGCAAAGAGGAGGAGGATCTGACTCCGCTGGAGCGTATGGAAAAGTACAAGATTCCGTTCGTGATCTGGGCTAATTATGATATAGAGGAAGAAGTGGTGGAGAGGACCAGCCTGAATTATCTGTACACTCTGATGGCAGACCGGCTGAACCTTCCCATGACAGGGTTCCAGAACTACCTGATGGATATGCAGGAGGAAATTCCGTCTCTGTCGGCCGGCGGATACTGGGATGCCTCCGGCGCGTTCTACGAGCTGGATGACAAGGAATCTCCGTGGTACGACAAGATCAACGACTACAACATCCTTGAGTACAACTACATTTTCGGAAAAGAAAAACGCTACCTGAAATTCTTCAGGCAGCAGGTAAGCTGAAAGATATTGTGAGAATAAAGTTATGATCGGAACTGGTCATGAAAAACAATATCATTTTTCGATTCCGAGCCTTGCAGGCACTCCCTGGTCATAGGGGTGCCTGTATTTTTGTATGACTGAAACGTAATCGGCCAGATCCAGCACCTCCTCGCCGGGATCCTGCCCGGTCAGGATGACCTCCAGCCCCCTTGGTTTTGCTTTCAGGAACTGAACCAGGGCCTCTTCTTCCACAAGTCCGGCACGGACGGCATAGAGCACCTCGTCCAGAAAAAGGACGTCGAAGGATTCCGCGTCCGCGCGGTGCATGACATTTTTCAGAAGATTGTTGTAAAAGGTCCGGGCAGCTTCCTTTTCTTCGGGAGACATCCGGAAGGAGAACTTAACCCGGGGCATGCTCTCCGCGAAGGTGACATGGCGGGAAAGGCGAAGAACGGCGCACTCGCCCGAAGAGCCGTCCTTCAGGAACTGGCAGATCAGCACTTTCATTCCATGGCCGGCAGCTCTTGCGCAGAGCCCCATGCC
>CACZSG010000134.1 GCA_902783665.1 uncultured Lachnospiraceae bacterium
ATTGACCACCCCGTCAAGGATGAGGGAGATCCCGGTATACATGATCATCCAGTCCTGATGCTCCTCCGGGAACGGGTTGACCAGCAGGATGGCACCCAGCGCCGCAAGTATGACAGAGAAAATAAGGACCACATACCAGTGCTTCAGCTTCAGCCTCTTCATGCTGATGGCATTCTGAAGCTTGATCACTGCACCCAGCAGCAGAACGATTCCCATCGCGAAGGGAAGTATGGTGCCGATAAATGTCTGGTTCAGCAGGACAAAGGCACCGAAAGCCGCAGCCACGATCCCGATCACAAGATCCATGGAAAGGATGCCGCGCACGGAATCCCTGGTGAAAAACAAAACGATGTACGTAATTCCGATCACCAGCATGGAGATGCCCAGAAGATAGCAGATCATCTGGACAGATAAGTCCGGCATAGCCAGGAAAACGATGCCCAGCACAATATATAAGGCAGAGATAAGAATATAGCTTTTATTAAATTCTCTGACTTCTTTCATGGTTCGACCTCTTTACTGTTCAGCCTCACCGGTTTCGGCCGGAAGCTCTTCAGTCTGCGTTTCCTCCGGAAGGATACGGATCTTTCCCTCATAAAGCTCTTTTACAGCGCGGGACAGAGGCTTGTTGACATTTCCGAGAACGACCGCGTCGCGGCTGTTCTGTTTGGCGATGATCTGACGGGCGCGTTTGGCCGTTGCAAGCACGATGGAATAACGGCTGCTGATGACCGGGTTGTCGCCCTCGTGAACATCTTTGTTTACAACTTCCATTAACTCTTTATAGGACGGATGAATCATGATAAATACCCCTTTCTGATAAATCCTTTTGATCTTTTTTATTTTCCGCTGCCAAATTCCTGTGCGGCTTTGGTGATCTCCTGTCTTGTTATTTCGATCTGCGCCAGGTTCCGGCAGGTTTCGTTCTTCTTCAGCTGTATCATACGGTGAAGCTCTTCCGTACTGGCCTCAAGGTCGTCATTCACCAGGATGCAGTCGTATTCCTCGATGCCCTGGGCCTCGTATACCGCCTGCTTCATCCGCTGGCCGATCACTTCCTCGGATTCGGTTCCTCTTCCCCGGAGCCGTTTCAGAAGCGTCTCCGCGTCCGGCGGCATGATGAACACCAGGAACGCGTCCGGCTCGTTTTTACGGATCTGTCTCGCTCCCTGGATCTCAATTTCCAGGAGCACATCCTTTCCTGCCTCCAGCTGTCCTTCCACGTAATGTCTGGGAGTTCCGTAATAGTTCCCGCAGTACTCGGCATATTCCAGAAGTTCCCCGCCCCGGATCCGCCTTTCAAAGGCTTCTCTGGACAGGAAGAAATAGTCCTTTCCGTTTTCCTCCCCTTCCCTTGGGGATCTAGTCGTTGCAGACACCGACAATGCGTAAGTATCTGCATAGCGGGTGGTGAGTTCTTTCATCAGGGTTCCTTTGCCGACTCCGGAAAATCCCGAAATCACAACGAGTATCCCTTTTTTCTTCATTCTATGCTTCTTCTCCCTTCAGACTGTACTCCGCGGCAGCTGCCGCCGGATCGGTGCAGGCAAACCTTCTCGCCAGCGTTTCCGGCTGCATGGCGGAAAGAAGGATCTGGCCTGATTCCATGACGATCACGGATTTCGTTCTTCTGCCGGCAGACGCGTCGATCACGGTTCCCGATTCCTTCGCGTTCTGCACCAGCCTTTTTACCGGGGCTGCGTCCGGATTGACGATGGCCGTCACCTTCTCGCTGTTGACCATATTGCCGAACCCGATATTTACCAGACCTGTCATGGGTGTCACCTTCTTATTCAATATTCTGTATCTGCTCCCGCACCTTCTCGATGACCGTCTTAAGATCAATGGCGATGTTGGAGGTCTCCAGATCATTGGCCTTGGAAAGAATGGTGTTTGCTTCCCGGTTCATTTCCTGGGCAATGAAGTCGAGTTTCCGCCCTACGCTGCCGCCCTTTTCGAGTTCTTTTTGCATGGAACTGATATGGCTTCGAAGACGGACGGTCTCCTCATCCGTGCAGATCTTGTCGGAAAACAGCACCACCTCAGCGGCGATCCGGCTCTCATCAAGCTGCGTATCGGCAAGGATATCATGGATCTTGTCCAGCAGTCTGCCGCGGTATTCTTCTATGATCGCGGGATAGCGGGTCTCAATCCGGTCAACATTTTCCATCATTTGCCCAAGTTTGTCAAGCAGATCTGACCGCAGCGCCTCGCCTTCCCTGCATCTCGCGGAAACGAACTGTTCACAGGCTGCCTTCAGGGCTTCTTCCAGGATTTCCCAGAGTTCTTCTTCATCGATGTCCTGCTCTTCCATTGTAAAAACTTCCGGGCATCTGCCAAGCGTGGAGACTCTGATATCATCCTCGAGACCGAAAGCGCCGGCCATCTCACGGTAATATTTCAGATACTGTGCGGCCAGCTGCGCGTTATAGACCAGAGCTGCATTCTCTTTTGCATAATCCTCGTAAGTAATGAAAACATCCAGCTTGCCTCGT
Source organism: uncultured Lachnospiraceae bacterium (assembly GCA_902783665.1). Classification (GTDB taxonomy): domain Bacteria; phylum Bacillota; class Clostridia; order Lachnospirales; family Lachnospiraceae; genus Choladousia. The sequence continues at coordinate 2,496 of CACZSG010000134.1, forward strand.
TGAACATACTCCTTCAGAATTCCTCTGATGGAAGATTCAAAAAAATTGAATTTCTTCGGCATCTTTATGCTGACGTCAAAGTAACGGTGGTTGACCGCTTTCATTTCTACGGTAAATTTCCTGTCACCCCGGAGGCATTCACCGCGTCCGAAGCCTGTCATACTCTTAATCATTGAAAGACCTCTCCTTCAAACTGTATGCTCGCGGGCCTTTTTCCTCATTCATCAGGACAGTCCACGCCATAGTCTATGATGCCACAAAAACCCGCTTTCGTCAATGGAAAAGCGTTGAAAACCGGTCCTGTATCGATTATACTTGTTTTCTGAAATATCCCAGTATGAAAGGATTTCCCAGTTATGGCATTTGACGGAATTGTTGTTTCAAACCTTGTTCACGAACTGAACGATACCATCCTCGGCGGAAGGATCAGCAAGATCGCCCAGCCGGAGTCTGACGCCCTGCTGCTGACGATCAAAGGCCAGCGTTCCCTTCACAGGCTTCTGCTTTCGGCCTCCGCCTCTCTTCCGCTTGCCTACCTGACCGGAAAAAACCAGGCCGGTCCCCTTACGGCGCCGAATTTCTGCATGCTGCTGCGCAAGCATATAGCCAACGGAAAGATCATCCGCATCTGGCAGCCGGGACTTGAGCGTGTCATCCACCTGGAGATCGAACACTACAATGAGCTTGGAGACCTGTGCAGGAAAGACCTGATCATCGAGCTGATGGGGAAACACAGCAACCTCATCTTCATCGGAGATGACGGCATGATCATAGACAGCATCAAACATATTTCGGCCCAGACAAGCTCCGTCCGCGAGGTCCTGCCCGGTAGGCCTTACTTTATTCCTCAGACCCAGGAGAAGCTGGATCCCCTTACCGTGGACGAAGAAAGCTTCTGCCGGACCGTTTTTTCAAAACCGATGCCCCTTTCAAAAGCCATCTACACCTCTCTGACAGGCATCAGCCCCGTCATTGCGGAGGAGCTCTGCTACCGCGCTTCGCTGGAATCCGGCCAGAGCGCGAATTCCATGGATTCCCTGTCACAGGAACACCTCTTCCATGTTTTCGACCGTATGATGGAGGATGTCCGCGAAGGCTCGTTCAACCCCGGCATTATCATGAACCATGACGGGGAACCGGTGGAATTCTCTTCCGTCCCGCTGACCATGTACTATGACATGCAGACGAAACAGGTGCCTTCCATATCGGAAGTCCTGGAGCAGTATTATGCCATGAAGAACACGGTCACCCGGATCAGGCAGAAGTCCTCGGACCTTCGCCGTATCGCCTCGACCGCGCTGGACAGATGCAGAAAGAAATTCGAACTGCAGAGCAGGCAGCTGAAGGATACCGAAAAGCGGGAACAGTACCGCATCTGGGGCGAATTGCTGCACACATACGGATATGAAGCCGCCGAGGGCGATAAATCCCTTGAAGTGATCAACTACTATACCAGGGAACCCGTCCGCATACCGCTGGACGAGAACCTTTCAGCTTCTGAAAACGCGAAAAAATACTTTGACCGCTACGGCAAGCTGAAACGGACCTATGAAGCCCTCACCGGCTACATTCAGGAGACCCGGTCTGAGATCGAACATCTGGAATCCATCCTTACCTTCATGGACCTTGCGCTTCAGGAAGAAGATCTTGTACAGGTCCGGGAAGAACTGACCGAAGCCGGATACATCCGCAGAAAGGGCGGCAGCAAAAAGGTGAAGATCACTTCCCGTCCCTTCCACTATGTTTCATCCGACGGTTTTGATATCTATGTCGGAAAGAACAATTACCAGAATGACGAGCTCACCTTCAAAACCGCCTCCGGAAATGACTGGTGGTTCCACGCGAAAGGCGCTCCCGGCTCCCATGTCATTGTCCGCACGCTCGGAAAGGAGCTTCCGGACGCCACCTTCGAGGAAGCGGCCCGCCTTGCCGCATGGTACTCGAAAAACAGAAATGCGCCGAAGGTTGAAATTGACTATGTCGAGAAAAAACATGTCAAAAAACCAAACGGCGCAAAACCGGGATTTGTCGTATATTATACTAATTATTCCATGATGATCGAACCGGATATCACGGGCATATCACAGGTCCTCTGACAGGGCCTCCATCTCTTCGATCACGCTTCCGAATACATCCAGCGCTTCCTGGACCGGTCTGTCTGTTGAAAGGTCAACACCGGCGATCTTCAGCAGGCTTACCGGGTCGTCGGTACAGCCGCCGGAAAGGAACTTTTTGTACTGTTCCACCATCGGCGCTCCCTCGGCGAGGATCCGGTGCGCGATGGCGACCGCGGCGCAGAAGCTTGTGGCATACTGATAAACATAGAAGTTGTAATAAAAATGCGGTATGCGGCACCATTCATAGGCGATCAGCGGATCTGACACCATATCATCTCCGAAATACTGCCGGTTCAGTTCATAGTACACATCCGAAAGTGCCTGGGCTGTCAGGGGCGTCCCTGCTTCGGCCATGGCGTTCGTCTTCCTCTCGAATTCCTCGAACATGGTCTGTCTGTACACCGTGGACTTGAAGTTCTCAAGATAATGGTTCAGCAGATAAGCCTTCTCCTGTCTGTCCCCGGCATGGGCAAGCAGATACTCCAGAAGCAGCACTTCGTTCGTCGTACTTGCCACTTCGGCGACGAAGATCTTGTATCTGGCATCCAGGATATTCTGGCTGTGGGTGGAATACCAGGTATGCATGGAGTGCCCCATCTCGTGCACCAGTGTGAAGACGTCATCCAGAGTCCCGTTATAATTCAGCAGCATATAGGGATGGACATCATAGACGCCTGATGAATAGGCGCCTCCCCGCTTCCCTTCATTCTCCAGGACATCGATCCAGCGCTCTTCGTAGGCCTTCCTAACGATGTCCAGATAGTCCTCGCCCAGCGGAGCCAGTGCCTTTAACGAGAGTTCCTTTGCCTCTTCATAGGATACTTTGATCTCATAATCCTTCACCATGGAGGCATACACATCGTACATGTGCAGTTCCTCTACGCCGAGCATCTTTTTCCGAAGGGAAACATAGCGGTGCATCTTGTCCAGGTTCGCGTGAACGCAGGAGATCAGGCTGTCGCAGACGGCAGGCTGCACATTGTTCCCGTCCACTGCCGCTTCAAAGGTGCTGCCGTATTTTCTTGCCTTCGCGAAGAAGATCTGCTGTCTCACCTGCCCGTCATACAGCGCGGCCCAGGTATTCCGGAATTCTTTATATCTCTCATAGTATGCTTCGAAAACCGTTTTCCTTAAGGCTCTGTCGCCGGACATCTGAAGAGGAACGAACCTCCCGTTGGAAAGCTGGATCTCTTCTCCGCTGCTGTCCTTGACCGACTGGAATTTCAGGTCCGCGCTTTCAAGCATTCCGAAGGCGTTCGACGGCGTCATCGCCATCTCTCCCGCCGAAGCAAGCAGCTGCTCCATCTCGCCGGACAGTGAATGCGCCTCACGCCGGCGAATCTCCGCGAGCATCACCTGATAACGCAGAAGACCAGGCTCCTGCTCAAAATATTTCTTCAGCTCTTCTCCCGGAAACGCAAGGATCTCGGGCTCAATAAAAGCTGTCTTTTCGGCGATCTGGACCATCACGCTCTGGGCCTTCTGGTTCAGCTCCTGTCCCAGCGCATCCGCCGTATCCTGGTCATGCAGCATGGCCGCATATCCATAGAAACGGTCCGTCTTCAGTTCCAGCTCCTCATATTTCTGAAGAAAGGCAAGCATGGCGGCAGCATCACGGCAGATCGTGCCGCTGCAGGCCGCAAGCTCATCCGCAGTCTTTACGGCGTCCTCCACTTCCTTTTCCCATGCTTCCCGCCCGGTATAAATATCTGTCAGGTCCCAGGTCATGGATTTCTCTACTTCTGATCTTGCAGGTAACTGCTGATTCATGAAAAACCTCCTCAGCCGCAGATCTTTATGATCGCGTCGGCAAATATTTTCGCACTGTCGGTAAAGCGGCTGATCTCCATAAACTCGTCATCTCCATGCATGTGGTTGTCCACATCCTCTGTCATACAGCCAAAAGCCACTCCCCTTTTCAGGTGATGTACATAAGTACCACCGCCGGTGGAGAGCGGAACGCCCTTCATTCCGAAATAACGTTCATAGCTGGAAAGAAGTGTCTGGACAAACCAGGAGTCTCCGGGAACACAGTGCGGTTCGGAAACTTCCAGGCTGGCAATGGTAAGGCCGGCTTCTTTGAACCGGGCATCCATCGGAAGCGCCACCGTCTCGCTGCTGCAGCCTACCGGCAGACGGCTGTCAAATTCTCCTCTGAGTCCTTCAGGCGTGTAATCAAGCACGCTCAGGCACATGGTCAGCTCGCCGGATTCCGGCTCTGAGGCATAGATACCAAGGGCTTTGCCGCAGGTGTCCGCAAAGGGGAACATCTGCGCAAGCGCGCTGATCGCCTTCTGTCCGTCAGATTCGGCCAGCGGCAGGGACGCACAGAGTTCCAGAAGTGCGCAGAGGGCATTTTTTCCTACTTCAGGCGTGGAAGCATGGGCTGCCAGACCGGTCACCTTTACATGGATGACATCTTCTCCCTCCTGTTCAAAGGAGATGCTGGTGCCGGTCTCTTTGGCGATCTGCGCAGCCTTCTCCTCGAGCACGGCAGCGGAAATGCCTCTTAACACAGCCTCCGCTTTCGCGGGAACCACATTCCGTTTGGTCCCGGACTTGATCCGCTCCACTCTGGGAAGGTTTCCGTTCGGAGTAAAGGATCCGGTGAATTCCTCGGCATATCTGCCCTTTTCGATATTGATGAGAGGGAAGTCCGCGTCCGGAGTAAAGGAAAAGGGCGCTTCTTCCTCGATCCCGTAATAATATTCCAGGTCCGAAGAGCCGCATTCCTCGTCCGATCCGAGGATCAGACGAACGCTCTTTTTCAGCGGAATACCCAGTTCACGGATGGCACGGAGGGCGTACAGCGCGGCAATGGCCGGTCCCTTGTCGTCGGCCGTTCCGCGGCCGTAGATCCTGTCTCCCACGATCTTCGGCTCAAAAGGCTTTGTCACGGTCCAGTCAGCTTCCGTTACCGGAACGACATCCAGATGGGCCAGGATATCCAGTGCTTTTTCCTGGTCGCTGAAATCTCCCGTGATGACCCGGTTTCCGTAATTTCTGACCTTCAGACCGCAGCTCTCCAGCAGCCGCGCCGCCGCGTCAAGAACTGCCGCGGGGCCTTCCCCGTAAGGTTTCCCTTCCTGCTCTTCTCCTCTTGTACTGTCGATCTTTACCAGCATGGAGAGATCCTTCAGCATCTCTTCCCTGTGGCTGTCGATATAAGCATCGATCTTCTCTTTATACATGGTCTTTTCTCCCTCTTTCATTACTGATTCCACTCTGACATGGGCGGACGGTTCTCGTAGTCATATACCTGGGATACGTCGAACAGCGGCGAAAGTATCTCCGGGTTGGTGGCCATGCGGTATCCGTCCAGATTCATACGTCCTGTCCTCAGGTAGGTGTTTCCGAACTGCACCCATGAAAGTGTACTGCCGTCCACATTGCAGAAATAATCAAATCCGGCATCTTTCAGAAGGCGGAATTTTTCATTGTCCTCCGAATAGCCTTCCCAGGAGCCGATATCGGAACCGAACGCGAAAATGATCATGTCGGTATCCCCGACGATATTTTCCACATTGTCATGCCATCTCTGGGTATCCTTTGCCAGCCAGTCCAGATCGACGTCTGCGACAGCGATATGTCCCCAGGTATGGCTGGCGAACTCCCATCCGTTTGCCTTCATGGCGTCCGCCACCTTTGTTGCTTCAGCAATATCCGCATTGATATCGAAATCCGGGTGCGCTTCCAGCCAGGCCCTCTGGTCCTCCTGCAGGCTGGCCCGCTCGCGGTAATCCGAATCCGTTCTGTATCCGAATACTCCGTTGTAACCGGTCAGGACCACGATCCCCTTCATGCCGCGGTAGGAAAAATCAGGATGCTCCTTTACAAAGGTATCCAGGACCGGAACCATGTCATAGTCTCCGATGCTCACATTCCCATCCGCATCTGTATACTGGTTCTTGACTTCCCCGTTCTCATCCACCAGAAGCTTGTCGGCAAATCCGTCGTTTGTGTAGGAATGGTAGTAGCTGACGTCGTCCTGTGAGAATACAAGGGGCTTCTTCCCTTCAGGCAGCAGGAAGGTCTTCCGCTGCATCTGGCCGTTCTCATCGATCTCGCCCATATCATGCAGGCTCACAAGCACGTAGCCGTTATCGTACAGGGACTGGATGATCTTTCTGAATTCGTCAACAGTCACCATGTTCAGGTTATAGCCGCGCTCACCGGCGTCTCCGTCGAAAGCTCTGGCAGGGTCCACGATCAGGGAATGCACAAACACATGCACCACCGTATCGGGCGATACTTCCACACACGCAGCCTTCGAGGATTCGATCTCCGCTGCCTTTGCCTGAAGCGCCTGGTCGGTCTCATACCCTTCCTGCGCTTTCAGAAGGGCGATGGCGGCGTCATAATCATACTGCATGCGCATCAGTTCTGCCTGCGCAAGCAC
>CACZSG010000135.1 GCA_902783665.1 uncultured Lachnospiraceae bacterium
CCCATGATGGCAGGTGACGAGTTCCACCGCTACTGCGGTACGCCCATCCCGTGTTCGGTGAGCGAGGCCGGACAGAAGAAAGGGATCGTCATGGTGGAACTGGGCCCCAAAGGAGATCGGAAGACTACGGTCCTTCCGCTTCATCCCCTGCATGAGGTGCGGGTGGTGAAGGGGGCCGCGCAGGAAGTTCTTGCAGAGGCATGCACCGACTATGTCACGGTTGTCCTGACAGATACCGGGGAGGAAGCACTGTCCGACCTGCAGGACATGATCCATGCGGCATTCCCTAACCTTCTTGAGATCCGCCGGGAGATGCCGGGCAGGGCAGAACTGCAGGAAAGCGCGCAGGAAGCAGCTCCGGATCCCTTCGAACTGTGCTGTTCCTTCTATCCGGGGATGGATGAGACCGAACAGCAGGTCATCCGGGACGTGATCAACCATATAAAGGAGAGCTGCTGATATGAGACCTTTGACCCTTACCATGCAGGCCTTCGGGTCCTATGCGGGCAGGACGGAGATCGACTTTACAAAGACTTCCCAGCAGCTCTTCCTGATTACAGGAAATACAGGCGCGGGAAAGACGACCATTTTTGATGCCCTGGTTTTTGCATTGTACGGGGAAGCCAGCTCGGGAACCAGCAGGAAAGACGGGATCGAGCTGCAGAGCCAGTATGCGGCGCCTGAAACAGAGCCTTACGTGGAGCTGATCTTTTCCGAAAAAAACGGTGCGGAAGTACAGCAGTATAAGGTGCGGCGCGTGCCCAAGCACATGCGCCCGATGAAAAGAAAAAGCAAAAAGTCTGTCCTGACCGGGCAGGAGCTGGCCGTCGTCAACGAGACGGTGTCGCTCACCATGCCGGACGGAAGAGAGTATCCGGGGAAGATGTCGGAAACGGACCGGAAACTGGAAGAGATCGTGGGGCTGACCAAAGGACAGTTCATGCAGGTGGCCATGATCGCCCAGGGTGAATTCATGGAACTGCTTCGCGCAAAGTCCGACGAGAAGAAGGTGATCTTCCGGAAACTGTTCCACACGGAACTTTACTGGCAGATCACGGAGGAACTGGCCGCCCGTAGAAGAGAAAAGGGAACAGAGCTTGCCCAGATCCGGACCATCTGCCAGAATGAGGCATCCCATATAGAAATACCGCAGGACTATGAAAGAGCAGGCGAGCTGCGCTGCCGGAAGGACCAGGTCTCTTCGGAGGAGCAGTTTACCGTTGTGAACCTTCAGGAACTGCTCAGGGAACTGGAACTGCTGAACACTTCCCTGCGGGAGGAACTGTCGGAACAGAAGAAGATATTTGACCAGGCGGCAGAAGTAAGGGACCGCAGCAGGGAAGCCTTTGCCGAGGGATCGGCCCTGCTCGGCTATTTCCGTCAGATGGAACGGGCCAGGAGTGAACTGGAAGCGGCGGCAGCCGTGGAAGATGAGATGCAGCGCACCGCTGCCCTGGTGATCCGGATCCGGGATGCCTGGGAGATCAAATCGCGGTATGATCTCTGGAAAGAGGCAGAAGGGCGGTATATGGACCGCCGGAACAGAAGCCGGCAGCTGAAAGAACAGCTGCCTGGTCTGCTGGATTCCCTTAAAAAGGCGGAAGAAGAAGAAAAACGCCTGTCGGCAAAGAAGGATGAAGCGCTTCTGGCCCGCGCGAAGGCCGAGGAACAGACCGGAAAAGCCCTGGAAGAGCTGTCCGGGCGAAGGATGGCGTACAGAAAGACCTCAGAGGCCTATGCAGGCGCGAAAGAAGCTTACGAGAAGGCCAACCGGCAGTATCTTGAGGCGCAGGAAGCATTCCTGGACGCCCAGGCCGGATTTCTGGCCAGGGAATACCTGAAGCCGGGTGAACCTTGTCCGGTCTGCGGTTCCAGGGACCATCCGGCCCCGTGTACACTTTCCGGCAGGCATCAGGAGCTGACAAGGGAAAAGGTGGAGAAACTGGGCAGTACGGCTGCAGCCCGGCTGAAACAGATGCAGGAAGCTTCGGAAGCCGCCCACACAGCCCAGGTCCGTCTGCAGGAAACGGAAAAGATCCTGCAGGAGGCAGTGAAAAATATGCCTTCTTCGGACCTTTCGCCCGAAGAACTGGCGGCGGCCATGCTGAAAGACATCGCACAGCGCGCCATTGCGGCGGAAAAGACCTGGAAAGACAGCCGCACCGCCCTGAACAGAGCTGCGGAGGAAGCTGAAAAGACCAGGACCCTGGCAGAGAATTTCGCCAATGAACTTCCCTCTCTTGAAGACACATGCAAAGCCCGGGAAAACACGTACCGGGAGCTGCTGAAAGAAAAAGATCCCGCACAGATGGCATGGGAAGAAGCGGATCCGGCAGAGACGGCCCCGGAAGAAGATGCCGCACAGGAGAACAGGCAGGAAACAGAACCCGCGGAGAAAGCCTGGAAGGACATCACGGAGACATACAGGCTGCAGGATGCAGCC
>CACZSG010000136.1 GCA_902783665.1 uncultured Lachnospiraceae bacterium
CAGGCATGCAGGTGATGGAACTGTGGAAGAACAATATCAGGCCGCGGGACATCATGACGGAGAAAGCTTTCATGAACGCTCTGACGGTGGATATGGCTCTCGGCTGCTCCACGAACAGCATGCTGCATCTGCCGGCTATCGCACATGAAGCGGGCATAGAACTGAATGTGGATATTGCGAACGAGATCAGCGCGCGCACACCGAACCTGTGTCATCTGGCTCCGGCAGGCCCCACCTACATGGAGGACCTGAACGAGGCAGGCGGCGTTTACGCGGTCATGAACGAGCTGACCAAGAAGAACCTGATCAACCTGGACTGCATGACGGCAACAGGGAAAACGGTCGGAGAAAACATTTCGGGCTGTGTCAACAGGAACCCGGAGGTGATCCGGCCTGTGGAGAATCCCTACAGCGAGATCGGCGGTCTTGCCATTCTGAAGGGCAATCTGGCTCCGGATTCCGGAGTCGTCAAACGTTCTGCCGTCGTACCCGAGATGATGGTACACGAAGGACCTGCCCGCGTCTTCGACTGTGAAGAGGATGCCATCGAAGCCATCCTGGGCGGGAAGATCCTGGCGGGAGATGTGGTAGTCATCCGCTATGAGGGCCCGAAAGGCGGCCCTGGCATGCGCGAAATGCTCAGCCCGACCTCGGCCATTGCCGGAATGGGTCTCGGAAGCAGCGTGGCTCTGATCACGGACGGAAGGTTCTCCGGAGCTTCCAGAGGTGCCTCCATCGGCCATGTTTCACCGGAAGCAGCAGTGGGCGGTCCCATTGCGCTGGTGAAGGAAGGGGACATCATTCGGATCGATATCCCCGCCTGCACGCTGGACCTGCTGGTCAGCGACGAAGAACTTGCCGCAAGAAAGGCGGAATGGAAGCCCAGAAAACCGAAGATCACGACCGGATATCTGGCGCGGTACGCCGCCCTTGTTACCTCCGGCAACAGAGGCGCTGTACTGGAACTTCCGAAAGAGCTGCAGATCTAATTCTTACAAGGGGTGAAAGCAATGAAACTGAATGGCTCGGAAATTGTGATCGAATGTCTGAAAGAGCAGGGTGTAGATACCGTTTTCGGCTATCCCGGCGGAACGATCCTGAATGTTTACGACGAACTGTATAAACATCCGGAGATCCATCACATTCTTACTTCACATGAACAGGGCGCTGCCCATGCGGCAGACGGATACGCAAGGTCTACCGGAAAAGTGGGCGTATGCTTCGCCACCTCCGGCCCCGGCGCCACGAACCTGGTGACCGGAATTGCCACAGCCTATATGGATTCCGTTCCGGTGGTCGCCATCACGGCGAACGTGGCTGTCTCCATGCTCGGAAAAGACAGCTTCCAGGAAGTTGACATCGCCGGCATCACCATGCCGGTGACGAAGCACAACTTCATCGTTAAAGATATAAAGAAACTGGCGAACACCATCCGCTGGGCGTTCTATATCGCCCAGGAGGGAAGACCCGGCCCTGTGCTGGTGGATATCACGAAGGACGTGACGGCCGACGTCACGGAATTCATTCCGCAGAAACCGGATCCGATCGAACGCAGTACGGAGTACATCCGCGAGGAGGATCTGAACGAAGCGGTCCGCCTGATCAAAAAGAGCAAAAAACCGTTCATTTTCGTGGGCGGCGGCGCTGTCATTTCCGGCGCGTCCGAGGAACTGAGGGAACTGGCGGAGAAGATGCATGCGCCGGTGGCGGATTCGCTGATGGGCAAAGGCGCTTTTGACGGCACCCATGAGCTTTACTGCGGCATGCTTGGCATGCACGGAACGAAGACCGCCAACTTCGGCGTGACACAGTGCGACCTTCTCCTTACCATCGGAGCCAGATTTTCGGACCGTGTCATCGGAAATGCCTCTTCCTTTGCAAAACATGCGAAAAAAGTGCAGATCGATGTGGACCCGGCGGAGATCAACAAGAACATTATGGTGGACGCCAGCGTCATCGGCGACGTCAAGGAAGTACTGAAGCGCCTGAACGAACGTCTGGATGAGCAGAAGCACGATGAGTGGGAAAGCTATATCCGTGACCTGAAAGAAAAATACCCGCTTCAGTATCCGCAGGAAGGCCTTACAGGCCCCTATGTCATTGAAGAAGTCTATCGTCTCAGCCATGACAATACCATCATGGTGACGGATGTGGGACAGCATCAGATGTGGACGGCGCAGTATTACAAATATTCCCGTCCGCGTACCCTGCTTTCCTCCGGCGGCCTGGGGACCATGGGCTACGGCCTTGGCGCGGCCATCGGCGCGAAAACGGCGAATCCGGACAAGACTGTCATCAATATTACCGGTGACGGATGCTTCCGTATGAATATGCAGGAGCTGGCAACAGCTTCCAGGCATCATATCCCCGTGATCGATATCGTACTGAATAACCATGTTCTGGGAATGGTTCGTCAGTGGCAGTCACTGTTCTACGGCGGCAGATATTCGTCCACCATTCTGGACGACGCGGTGGATTTTGTGAAAGTAGCGGAAGCGCTCGGCTGTGATGGAATCCGGGTGACAAAGAGGGAGGAATTCGCGCCTGCCCTTGAAAAAGCCCTGGCATCCGGAAGACCGACCGTGATCGACTGTCAGATCGACAGGGACGACAGAGTATATCCGATGGTGCCCGCGGGACATCCAATCTCGGAAGCATTTGACGCAAGTGACCTGAAAGAGAAGCAGTAAAACAAATGAATGAGGAGATATGAAAAAATGAGCAGAGTGTACAACTTTTCAGCTGGTCCCGCAGTTCTTCCCGAAGCAGTACTGAAAGAAGCGCAGGAGGAAATGCTTGACTACAGAGGCTGCGGCATGTCCGTGATGGAAATGAGCCATCGTTCCAAAGTTTTTGATGACATCATCCAGAAGGCGGAGGCGGATCTGCGCCGTCTGATGGGAATTCCCGAGAACTACAAAGTCCTGTTCCTGCAGGGAGGCGCTTCCCTTCAGTTCGCCATGATCCCCATGAACCTGATGAAAAACCGGGTGGCGGACTATATCGTGACAGGCCAGTGGGCAAAAAAAGCATGGCAGGAAGGCGCGAAATACGGAACAGCCAACAAGATCGCATCCAGTGAAGACAAAACATTCAGCTACATTCCGGATTGTTCCGATCTGCCGATCAGTGAAAATGCGGACTATGTATATATCTGCGAAAACAACACCATCTACGGGACGAAATTCAAAAAGCTGCCCAACACGAAGGGCAAACTGCTTGTTTCCGATGTTTCTTCCTGCTTCCTGTCCGAACCGGTCAATGTATCCGACTACGGCATTATCTACGGCGGTGTGCAGAAAAATATCGGCCCGGCCGGCATGGTGATCGCCATTGTACGTGACGATCTGATCACGGATGATGTTCTTCCTTTTACACCGACCATGATGAAATACAAGACGCATGCCGACGCTGGCTCCCTGTACAATACCCCGAACTGCTACTGCATCTACATGTGCGGCAAGGTATTCGAGTGGATCGAGTCCATGGGCGGCCTGGAAGGCATGAAAAAGCATAACGAGGAAAAGGCTGCCATCCTGTACGATTTCCTTGACAGCAGCAACCTGTTCAAGGGAACGGTCGTGAAGGAAGACCGCTCGCTGATGAACGTGCCGTTTGTCACGGGAGATCAGGAGATGGATGCGAAGTTCGTCAAGGAAGCCACCGCAGCCGGTTTTGTGAACCTGAAGGGACACCGCACGGTCGGCGGCATGCGTGCCAGCATCTACAATGCGATGCCGAAGGAAGGCGTTGTGAAACTTGTGGAATTTATGAAAGCCTTTGAGGATGAAAATCTGAAGTAACCGGAGTGAAGTAAATGTTTCAATACTGTTGTCTGAATAAAATATCGGATACCGGCCTGAAGCTGTTTTCAGGCCAGTATCTGCAGGTACCCGAGACCAAAGATGCCGACGCGCTTCTTGTCAGAAGCGCGAATCTGCACGGGATCGTTTTCCCGGAACGCCTTCAGGCGATCGCCAGGGCCGGAGCCGGCGTCAACAATATTCCCCTGGAGGAATGCGCTAAACAGGGAATTGTCGTCTTCAACACACCGGGCGCGAATGCGAACGGTGTAAAAGAGCTTGTTTTCGCGGGCCTTCTGATGGCTGCCAGAGATATTCTCGGCGGGGCAGCCTGGGTACAGGCGCACGCGGGCGATGAACAGATCACCCAGCTGGCGGAGAAAGAGAAAAAGTCCTTCGCGGGATGTGAATTGCGGGGAAAGAAACTGGGCATCATCGGGCTTGGAGCCATCGGGGCCCAGGTGGCCAATACGGCGGTAAATGTCGGCATGGAAGTGTACGGGTACGACCCGTTCCTTTCGATCGACGGGGCCTGGAATCTTTCCAGCAGCATTCGTCATATCAGTGACGTCAACACGATCTACCGGGAATGTGACTTTATCACCATCCATGTGCCGCTGCTCGAGTCGACGAAGGAAATGATCAACGAAGACGCGATCTCCGTGATGAAGCCGGGCGTCGTGCTGCTGAATTTTGCCAGAGACCTCCTGGTGGATGAAAAGGCAGTGCTCCGCGCCATAGGCGAGGGAAGAGTGCGCAGATATGTGTCTGATTTTCCGAACCCGGTGACAGCCGGGCAGTCCGGCGTGATCGTGACGCCGCATCTCGGCGCTTCCACGGCGGAATCCGAGGAAAACTGCGCGGTGATGGCGGTCAAGGAGCTTCAGAACTTCCTGGAGAACGGAAACATCAGAAATTCCGTGAATTACCCGTCCTGCGACATGGGCGTCTGCACTTCCGAATCCAGAGTGGCGATCTGTCATAAAAACGTCAAAAAGATGCTCAGCCGCTTCACGGAACTGCTGCAGGAGACGAACATTGTCAACCTGAGCAACTCCAGTAAAGGTGAGTATGCCTACACGCTGCTTGATCTGGATGCAAGGATCCCTGAACATATTCTGGAGGAGATCACCCGTACGGAAGGTGTGTTCCGGGTGCGAGTCGTTAAATAAAGGAGGAGCTTACTATGGCGGATATCAGACCGTTTGCGGCGGTTCGTCCGGCTGCGGAATATGCGTCCCGCACGGCAGCGCTCCCCTATGACGTATATCACAGGGAGGAGGCGGCCGAGGCTGCCGCGAAGGATCCCCTTTCATTCCTGAACATAGACAGGCCGGAGACACAGTTTGAACCGGGGCATGACATGTATGCGCCGGAAGTCTACCGGAAGGCCCACGATCTTCTCTGGAAGCAGATCTCGGATGGAATCTATGTACAGGACCGGGAGAAATGCTACTATCTGTACGAGCTGACGATGAACGGACGCGCGCAGGCTGGCTTTGTCGCCTGTGCTTCCATTGATGACTATACCGGCGGAGTGATCAGAAAACACGAGAACACCCGTGCCGAAAAGGAAGAGGACCGTGTGCGCCACGTGGACGCCTGCGATGCGCAGACGGGCCCCATCTTTCTTGCGTTCCGGGCCAGAGAGGACTTAAGGAAGATCTCTGCCGATACCAGAAAAAAGGAACCGGCCTTTTCTTTTGTATCCGAAGACGGGATCGGGCACAGAGGCTGGGTGGTCTCTGAACCGGAAGAAATTGAGGCCATCCGGAATGCCTTCGGACAGATGAAGGAAATCTATATCGCGGACGGTCATCACCGTGCTGCATCCGCGGTGCGAGTCGGTCTTGAAAGACGCAGAAGGAATCCCAGGTATACAGGGGAGGAAGCCTTTAACTATTTCCTTTCCATCCTGTTCCCCGACGAGGAACTGATGATCATGGACTACAACCGGGTCGTAAAGGACCTGAACGGATACACGTCCGGACAGTTCCTTGAGGAGGTAGGGACACGCTTCCGTGTTTCTTCGCTGCCAGATGCGGCAGGCCCTGCCGGGAAGGGGACCTTTACCATGTTCCTGGACGGAGCCTGGTATCTGCTTGAAGCCGGAAAAGAGATGATCCCGGACGATCCCGTGGAAGGGCTGGATGTCTCAGTCCTTCAGAAGCAGCTGCTGGATCCGGTGCTTGGGATCAGGGATCCGAAGACAGATCCGAGGATCGATTTTGTGGGAGGGATCCGCGGCCTTCAGGAGCTGGAACGCCGGGTGAATACGGACTGTAAGGCAGCTTTTGCCGTATATCCTGTTTCCATCGCGGAACTCTTTGCAGTGGCGGATGCCGGAAAACTGATGCCGCCCAAATCGACGTGGTTCGAGCCCAAACTGAGAAGCGGACTGTTTATTCATCTGATCTGATTTTTGTAGAACATAACTGAAACGGACGGCTCTAACCGTCCGTTTTTGCTTGTTTTTTAGGCTTTCCAATGGTACAATAAAACATAGTAACCTCATCTAATGGATGATCAGGAGGAGACGATATGAATGATAAACTGTATCGCTTAATGGACTGGGCGGGGATTGAAGCAATCGTATATTCTGAGGAAGACCATCCGGAGCAGCTTCTTGGGCCGCACATCTGCCGGGAAGGAGTCCTGATCCAGACATTTCTGCCTTCGGCGACAGCCGTAACAGTCGTCATCAGGAACACCGGAAAGCGGTATCCCATGGAACTTGCAGATGAGGCAGGTTTTTATGCGGTCCTGCTCGGCGGGAAGAAGGTTCCGGACTACTATTTCGAGACCGAAGAGATCAACGGCACTTCCCGCAGCTTTGACGATGCATACAGGTTCGGTTCGCCGGTGGACAAGGGAAGAACGGCTGCCTTCGCGGCGGGGATCTGTCCCGATATCTATCAGGTCCTCGGGGCGCATCCGATGAAGCTTGACGGAACGGAAGGAGTCCACTTCGCGGTCTGGGCGCCCGGCGCGATGCGTGTCAGCGTCGTGGGAAACTTCAACAACTGGGACGGCAGATGCCTTCCCATGCGCAGGCTCGGGGATACCGGCATTTTTGACCTGTTCGTTCCGGGCGTGGCGGAAGGAAGCATTTACAAGTACGAGATCAAGGCAAGGGGCGGTCTGACTTACCTGAAAGCGGATCCCTATGCCGTCAGCGCGGAGCTTCGTCCGAATACTGCTTCTGTGGTGGCTTCTCTTGAGGGGTACCACTGGTCCGACGAAAAGTGGATGAAGGAGAGAAAGGGCCGGGACGTGACCCGGAAACCGGTATCCATTTATGAGGTGCATCTCCCTTCCTGGAAGACGCCTGAGGACGGAAGAGAGTTCTATTCATACCGGGAACTTGCACATATGCTGGCCGGATACGTCTCACAGATGGGTTTTACCCATGTTCAGCTGATGCCTGTTATGGAGCACCCGCTGGATGCTTCTCTCGGCTATCAGGTCACCGGTTATTACGCGCCGACATCCCGCTTCGGAACGCCGAAGGATTTCATGTATTTCGTTGATTACCTTCACCAGAAGGGCATAGGCGTGATCCTGGACTGGGTGCCGGGCTACTTTGCGCGCGACAATCACGGACTTGCCGGGTTTGACGGGACCTGCCTGTATGAACATCTGGATCCGAGGCAGGGAGTCCATCCGACCATCGGCACACTGGTATACAATTACGGGCGTCCCCA
This sequence comes from uncultured Lachnospiraceae bacterium, assembly GCA_902783665.1. Lineage (GTDB taxonomy): Bacteria > Bacillota > Clostridia > Lachnospirales > Lachnospiraceae > Choladousia. The sequence continues at coordinate 7,508 of CACZSG010000136.1, forward strand.
GGTAAGGAATTTCCTGATCGCCAATGCACTGTACTGGAAAAACATCTATCATGTGGACGGCATCCATATGGACGGCGTGGCTTCCATGCTTTACCTGAACTACGGCAAGCGCGACGGGGAATGGGTTGCCAATATGTACGGCGGACGCGAAAATCTGGAAGCCATCGATTTCCTGAAACAGCTCAGCACGACTTTCCACAAGGACGGGGACGGAGCGTTCCTTACGGCCGAAGAGACCAGCGGCTGGCCGAAGCTCACCGCCCCGGTCGAAGAGGAAGGCCTTGGGTTCGATCTGAAATGGAATCAGGGCTGGATGAACGATTTCCTTGAGTATATCCAGCTGGATCCCATCTTCAGGTCCTATCATCACAATAATCTGACCATGAGCATGATCTATGCGTACAGCGAGAACTATCTGCTGCCTTTCTCCCACGAGGAAGTCGGAAACAGCAAGCGTTCGCTGATCGCCAAGATGCCCGGCAAGCGTAAAATGAAGTTCGCCAATCTGAGGGCCGCCTACGGCTTTCTGATGACACATCCGGGGAAAAAGCTTCTGTTCATGGGACAGGATTTCGCGCAGTTCGGAAACTGGGAAGAGTCGGACCAGGTAGAGTGGTCTGTTCTGCAGCAGGAAGAACACCGCCAGATGCAGGCCTACGTGAAGGATCTTCTGCATCTTTACCGGAAACATCCGGCCCTGTATGCCGAGGACACGGATCCGGAAGGCTTCGAGTGGATCAACAACATATCCGCGAACGAGAATATTCTGGTCTTTCTCAGAAAAGACGCTAAAAGCAGGGAGGATCTGCTGGTCATCCTGAATTTCTCCCCGCTTACCTACGAGAAACACAAAGTAGGGGTCCCCTACGAAGGAAAATACAAAGAGATCTTTAACAGTGACAAGGAGCAGTACGGCGGCAGCGGAAAGGTGAACGCGAGGGTCAAGAATTCCCGGAAGAGTGAATGTGATGACAAGGAAGATTCCATCATCATCACGGTTCCTCCGCTCGGCGTTTCCGTGTTCTCCTGCACAAAGATCTGACCGGAGGCATCATTGGAAGACAGGAAAGCTGTGCTGAACAGACTCTCAAGAGCTGTAGGGCACCTGGAGGCAATTAAAAAGATGGTGGAAAACGGCAGGGACTGGGACGAGGTCCTTATCCAGCTGGCTGCCGTTAAATCCGCCATAGGCAACACGGGAAAGGTGATACTGCAGGAAGAAATCCGGGAAAGCATGGCGGAGGCGGCCGCTACCGGAAATACGGACGCCGTTGAAAATCTGAACAAAGTCATCGAGTGGATGATGAAATAAAAAAACTTTCTAACAGGCAGGTAGAGACATGGTATCAGAAAAGCTGATCGTAAGAAACCATGACGGAATTCATCTGGAACCGGCAAAATTTATTGCAAAAACTGCGGAAACCTGTACTTCACTGGTGGAAATTCGTTACAGGACTCACATCATCAATGCCAAAAGTATGCTGAATATTGTATCCGCGTCCATTCCCTGCGGGGCCGAGATCGAGCTGACGTGTGAGGGCAAGAACGAGGAAGAGGACATGCGTCACATGCTGTATATGGTCCATCATCTGAGAAACCTGAAAGCAGACGAACAGACTCAGGATACAAAGAATACGAAAGAAACAAAAGAAACAGAAGAAGACAAGACAGCGTTATCATAAAACAGTTGTAATGTTGACAGACGGACATATGAAAGGGCCGGAAAACTGCCGGCCTCTTTAAAGTGTCTTTTTTTACGTGAAAGGGAAGACATGAAGCAGCTGACACAGGCACGCCAGGAGATAGACAGAATAGACAGAGAGATCACAGCGCTTTTTGAGGAGAGAATGAAAATATCCGGCGAGGTGGCTGAATATAAGATCGCGAACGGCATGAAAGTCTTTGACAAGGACCGTGAACGGGAAAAGCTTAAGACGCTGGAGAGTCTTGGTACCACCGAACTGAACCGGCACGGGATCCGGGAGCTTTTCCAGCAGATCATGTCGATCAGCAAAAAGCTCCAGTACAATATGCTGACGGAAAGAGGCGCCTCCGGAAGGCTGCCTTTCATTCCCGTGGACGGGCTTGACAGGCAGAATATAAGGGTGGTCTACCAGGGTGTGGAAGGGGCTTACAGCCATGAAGCCATGAAGCAGTATTTCGGACCGGATGTCAGCTGCTTTCATGTGGCATCCTGGAGAGACGCCATGGAGGCCATTGCGGAAGGGGCTGCGGATTATGCGGTCCTGCCCATCGAAAATACCTCCGCCGGTGTCGTAGCGGACAATTATGACCTTCTGCTTTCTTTTGAAAATTATATCGTCGGTGAGCAGGTGATCCGGTGCGAGCATGCACTTCTGGGCCTGCCCGGAACGAAAGAGGAGGAGATCCGGACGGTCTTTTCCCACCAGCAGGCGCTGTCACAGTGCGCCAGATTTCTGGAGGAACACCGGGAATGGCTGCAGATCCCGTACAGCAACACTGCGCTCGCGGCCAAAAAAGTGGCAGAGGACGGAGACAGAAGCCAGGCAGCCATTGCCAGCGTATTCGCAGCCAGGGAATATGGGCTGGAGATCCTGCGGGAACATGTGTATTACAACGACGCGAATTCCACCCGCTTTATCATTGTGACCAACCAGAGGGTCTTCCGGAAGGATGCCGGAAAGATCAGTATCTGCCTGGAACTGCCGCACAGGAGCGGCGCTCTGTATGAGATCCTCTCGCACATTATCTACAACGGGCTGAATATGACCCACATCGAGTCGCGCCCGATCACAGGCAGAAACTGGGAATACCGCTTTTTTATCGATTTTGAGGGAAATCTGAGCGACAGTGCCGTGAAGAACTGCCTCCGCGGGATCCGTGAAGAGGCAGTGATGATGAAAATCCTGGGCAACTATTAAAAGAAAGAGAGACATCTTATGGGAAGGACTGAGCATCTGCTGGTTTTCCGGGGGATCCTGCGTGATGAGGCTCTGCAGGATCTTCTCTGGATCATGGAACACTACGAGGAAGGCTGTCCGGAAGCGGAGGAGAAGCTTGCCGGGGCAGCAGGATCCCTGATCCGGTTTGAGGAAGAATACGGGCTTTCAGGTAATCTGTGGCAGAATTACATCGCGTGGCTGCTCGTGAACGACGAAAATGTGTTCTCGCGGGCCTGCGAGATCAAAGGGACGCCGGAGGGCAGCATAGCCAGGCTGGCCATGCGCGACCTGTCGGTGATCAAAAGCTGGTTTACTTTTCCCATGGCGAGGACCGGTCATTTTCTGCACGCCGCTTTTATGGAGGAGATGACGGACTATCAGTGCAGCGGGGGCGGAAAACTCTATTCCGGCCGTATCCGGGACAGGATCATGGTCCTTTCCAGACAGCTGGCACAGGCCGCGGATACCTCTGAATTCTACTTCGCCCTGGTCTCCTTCTACCATGGGTTCGGCGTCGGAAAATTCGGACTGCACAAGGCATTCCGGCTGAGTCATGAAGAATTCGGCAGGATGGAGATCGAACCGATCAGGAACATTGCCCATGTACGGCTGGAGGATCTTGTCGGGTACGAATTGCAGAAGCAGAAACTGATCGAGAATACGGAGGCGTTTCTGGAGGGCCGGCCGGCCAACAACTGCCTCCTTTTCGGGGATGCGGGAACCGGAAAGTCCTCCAGCATCAAGGGGATCCTGAACCGGTACTTCGACAGGGGACTTCGCATCGTGGAGCTGTACAAGCATCAGTTCCGTGACCTGAACCAGCTGATCTCGCGGCTGAAGAACAGGAACTACCGGTTCATCATTTACATGGATGATCTCTCCTTCGAGGAGTTCGAGACAGAATACAAGTATCTGAAGGCGGTCATCGAAGGCGGGCTGGAGAAAAAGCCCGACAACATCCTGATCTACGCCACATCCAACCGGCGTCACATGATCCGGGAGAACATGACGGACAATCTGGAGCAGCACGATCTGCACAAGGGAGACACCATACAGGAAAAGATGTCCCTGGCCATGAGGTTCGGCTGTACCATCTATTTCGGCTCACCGGATAAAAAAGAGTTCCGGAACATCGTGAAGGTGCTGGCGGAAAGGAACGGACTGGACGTTCCGGAGGAGGAGCTTCTGCTTGAAGCCAACAAGTGGGAGCTGTCGCACGGAGGCATGTCGGGGCGTACCGCGCAGCAGTTCATCACCTATATGCAGGGAAAGCCGGCGGCGGACAGGCCGGCGGAAAATGGATAAACGGAGGCAGTTATGGCAGTCAAGACGTTTGCGGCCATCAGTATCGGGTCTTCCGAGACCGAGCTGAAAATCTATGAATGCTCCCCGTCCAGGGGACTGAAGGAACTGGACTGTGTCAGCACAAGGCTGAACCTGGGACTGGATGTTTTTAACGAACAGCGCATCAGCGCGGAAAACACGGAAGAACTGTGCAGAGTCCTGCTGGACTTCCGCGAGATCATGCAGAGCTACCGCGTGAGCACCTGGAGAGTGTGTGCCACCAGCGCCTTTCGTGAGTCCAGGAACAACCTGATCCTGAAAAACTATGTGGAGGGAAGGACCGGGCTGAAGATCGACGTGCTCAGCAACTCCGAGCAGCGGTTCCTTGACTACAAAGCCATCGCTTCCGTAACGCAGGAGTTTGACCAGATCATCCAGAAAGCGACGGCCATCGTCGATCTGGGCGGGACCAGCATGCAGATCTCCCTGTTCGACAAGGACAAGCTGATCACCACGCAGAATATCCGGCTCGGTACACTGACCACAGCTGAAAAACTGGCGCCCTACGAGAGGAACAGGGCTCATTTTGATGCCATGATCACCGAACTGATGGGACATGAGCTGGAAGGATTCAACAAACTGTACCAGAAGGACCGTCAGATCAAGAACCTGATCGTGGTGGGCGGAAACCTGGTGGAGGTCATGAAGCCATTCCAGAAAGAGAACAAGCGCATCACATCGGTCACGAGGGAGCAGTTCCTGGCCCAGTATCATTTCATCTCCGACCAGGAGGCAGACGAGATCTCAAGAAAATTCGACATTCCGGTCGAGAAGACCACGGTCATGCTGCCGGCCCTTCTTTTCTGCAGGAACCTGATGGAATACTTCGGGGTGGATACGGTCTGGTTCCCGGGTTTCTCCCTCAATGACGGCATGGCTTTCGACTATGCCCAGAAAAACAGGGAGATCCGGATCAGCCACAACTTTGACGAGGATATCATAGCGGCGGCCAGAAGCATCTCCAAACGCTATAAATGCAACCAGCAGCATATCCGCTGTCTGGAGGCGGTGGGTCTGCAGGTGTTCGACCGGCTGAAGAAGCAGCACGGACTGAGCCCGAGAGACCGGCTTCTGCTGCAGATCGCGATCATTCTTCACAACTGCGGAAAATATATCAGTCTGGAGGACGTTTCGGACTGTGCCTTCAATATCATCATGGCGACGGAGATCATCGGCCTTTCCCATCTGGAACGGCAGATCGTGGCTTATACCGTCAAGTTCAATTCCAGTGAACTGCCGGATTTTGAGGACTTTGAGACCGGCGGAGAGATCAACGTGGAGAACTATCTGAGGATCGCGAAGCTGACAGCCATCCTGCGTCTTGTGAATGCGCTGGACCGCACCCATCGTCAGAAATGTCCGGAGTTTACCGTGACACTGAAGGAGAAAGAACTGAAGATTCAGGCTCAGACAGATGCCGATATGACCCTGGAGGCAGGGACTTTCCGGGAAAAAGCGCCTTTCTTTGACTCGATCTTCCACGTCACGCCGGTATTTAAGAGAAAAAAGAAGCTTTAAAGGGAGGACCAAAGCATGTCTGAATTATATGGAAAACCGGAATATTTTACCAACCGGGAGTGCAGCTGGCTCGGATTCAACGCCAGGGTCCTTTCGGAAGCGAAAGATAAAAGTCTTCCCCTTCTGGAGAGACTGAAATTTTTAAGTATTACTTCTTCCAACCTGGATGAGTTCTTTATGGTGCGTGTGGCCTCCCTGAAGGAAATGGTCCATGCGAAATACACCGGCAGGGATATTGCGGGGATGACGGCGCAGGAACAGCTCACGGCCATCGCCCGTCTGGCCCATGATCTGGTGCACCAGCAGTACAATACCTATAACCGGGTTCTTGTACCGGCCCTGAAACAGAGCGGTTTTGTCCTGATCACGCAGTTTGAAGATCTGAGTGCGGATCAGGCGGCCTATGTTGACCGTTATTTTGAGGAAAACGTATATCCCGTTCTGACACCGATGGCAGTGGACTCTTCCCGGCCCTTCCCGCTGATCCGGAACAAGACGCTGAATATTGGCGCGCTGATCTCCAAGAAGGGAGAGAAGGCTAAAAATGAGTTCGCCACGGTGCAGGTCCCGTCCGTTCTGCCGCGCGTGATCCGTCTTCCCGAGGGCCAGGACGGAACCGTATACGGAATCCTTCTGGAACAGGTGATCGAGCGGAATATCGACAAGCTTTTCCTGAATTACGATGTCGTGTGCGCGCATCCGTACCGCATCATGCGCAACGCGGACCTTTCCATCGACGAGGACGAGGCGGAGGATCTTCTGAAGGAGATCCAGAAGCAGCTGAAAAAACGCCAGTGGGGCGAGGTGATCCGTCTTGAGATCGAGGAGAAAGTGGAACCGAAGCTGCTGAAGATCCTGAAAAAAGAACTGGGCGTAAAAGAGGACGATATCTATTCCATCCAGGGACCGATCGACCTTACTTTCCTGATGAAGCTGTACGGAATGAAAGGATTCGAAGCCTACCGTGACAAGCCCTATACCCCGCAGCCGGTGCCCGGCATGAATGACACGGAGGATATCTTCACCCAGATCAGAAGAGGAGACATACTGCTCCATCACCCGTATATGACCTTTGACCCGGTGATCCGCTTTGTCCGGGAGGCTTCCGAGGATCCGGACGTTCTGGCCATCAAGCAGACACTTTACCGTGTCAGCGGCCATTCACCCATCATCGCGGCCCTTGCCCAGGCGGCGGAGAACGGAAAACAGGTATCCGTACTGGTAGAGCTGAAGGCAAGGTTCGACGAGGAGAACAACATCATCTGGGCGCAGAAGCTGGAGCAGGCCGGGTGCCACGTCATCTACGGACTGCACGGCCTGAAGACCCACAGCAAGATCACGCTGGTCGTCAGAAGAGAAGAGGACGGGATCCGCAGATATGTCCATCTGGGAACCGGAAACTACAATGATTCGACTGCGAAGCTGTATACCGACTGCGGAATCCTCACCTGCTCGGAACCGATCGGGGAGGACGCGACGGCAGTGTTCAACATGCTTTCCGGCTATTCGGAGCCGAAGCGCTGGAACCGGCTTGCGATCGCGCCGATCTGGCTGAGGGACCGCTTCACCAGGCTGATCGCCAGAGAGAGAAAATTCGCGCTGGAAGGAAAACCCGCGCATATCATTGCCAAGATGAATTCCCTTTGCGACAAGCAGATCATAGAGGCCCTGTATGAAGCCTCCAGTGCGGGTGTAAAGATCGATCTGATCGTCCGCGGGATCTGCTGCCTGAAAACGGGGATCCCGAAGGTCAGCGAGAACATTACGGTGCGCTCGATCGTAGGAACATTCCTTGAGCATGCCAGGATCTTCTACTTCGAGAACGGCGGCGATCCGGAATACTATATGGCCAGCGCTGACTGGATGCCGAGAAACCTGGACAAGCGCGTGGAGATCCTGTTCCCCGTGGAGGACCCGCGGCTTTGCAGTGAGGTAAAGCATATCCTGGACATTCAGCTGGCGGACAACCGCAAGGCTCATATCCTGCAGAGCGACGGTTCCTACGAGAAGGTAGACCGGCGCGGCAAGACGGCACTGAACTGCCATGAGTATTTCATGGAGGAAGCCATCCGCAGGGCAGCGCCCGAAGAGACAAAGATCATGGAGACAAGAGTGTTTGTTCCAATGGAAAAACCGGAGGAATAAGATGTTTCGAGATAATACAAAAGTTGTTAAGATCGGGGACTGCAGGATCGGAGGAGGCAATCCGGTCCTGATCCAGTCCATGACAAATACAAGGACGGACGATGTAAAGGCAACCGTAGACCAGATCCACGCGCTCGAGAAAGCAGGCTGAGAGATCATCCGCTGTACGGTTCCGGACCAGGCCGCGGCAGACGCCATCAGGGAGATCAAGAAACAGATCTCCATTCCGCTTGTGGCGGACATTCATTTTGATTACAGGATGGCCATCGCGGCCATGGAGTCAGGCGCGGACAAGATCCGCATCAACCCCGGCAATATCGGTTCGGCCGACAGGGTCCGGGCAGTGGTCTCCTGTGCCCGGGAACGCGGTATCCCCATCCGCGTCGGCGTGAACAGCGGTTCCCTGGAGAAGGAGATCCTGGAAAGAAACGGCGGCGTAACGGCTGAAGGCCTTGTGGAGAGCGCTCTGCTTCAGGCGGCGCGCATCGAGGATCTGGGGTACGATAACCTGGTGCTCAGCATTAAATCCTCCAATGTGATGATGTGTGCCAGGGCACACCAGCTGATCGCCGAGAAGACCAGATACCCGCTGCATGTCGGCATTACCGAGGCCGGAACCGTTTTTTCCGGCAATATCAAATCCGCGGTGGGCCTTGGCATCATTCTTTCGGCCGGGATCGGCGATACCATCCGGGTATCTTTGACCGGGGATCCGGTTGAGGAGATCAAATCGGCAAAGATGATACTGAAGACGCTCGGCCTTCGCAAAGGCGGCGTGGAGGTGGTATCCTGTCCTACCTGCGGAAGAACGCGCATAGACCTGATCTCACTGGCCAACCAGGTGGAGACCATGGTAAGCGGGATGGATCTGGACATCAAAGTGGCTGTCATGGGCTGCGTGGTGAACGGACCCGGAGAAGCCAGGGAAGCAGATATCGGTATCGCGGGCGGAGACGGAGTCGGCCTGCTGATCAAACACGGCGAAGTGGTCCGGAAAGTGCCTGAGGAAGAACTGTTGGAAGTGCTCCGCCATGAACTGGAAAACTGGTCCTGAGAAGGAGAGAGTTTTTTGACAAAACCTTTTTTTGAAGTATTTCCGAACCTGTCGCTGTCTGAAGATGCGGCACGCCTGATGGAACTGGCAGCGGTGAGCCGTCTGGCAATGAACCGTGACCGGACCAGGCTGTACATTTATCTGGAGAGCAGCAGGCTGATCCACCATAAATATATCCGCGAAACAGAGCAGGCCGTCAAAGGTCAGCTCTTTTCTGATGTTCAGATGAATGTAAGGATCGTCGAGCATTACTCACTTTCGGGGCAGTATACCGCCGAAAATCTGCTGGAAGCATACGGAGACAGCGTCCTTGAGGAGCTGTCTTCTTACAGTCATGTCCTCTACAGTATCCTGAAGTCGGCGGAAATGAAATTTCCCGCTCCGGATATCCTGGAACTGCACGTGCATGAGAACTCTGTCACGGCAGGAAAGGAGGAGGAAATCCTTTCTTTTCTGGAGAAAGTGGTCTGTGACCGGTGCGGCCTTTCACTGAAGGCTTCCGTTGTGCGGGAGGAACCTGCCGAAAACACCATCAGACGCCGTCTTGCGCTCGAGATGGAACAGGAGATCCAGGCAATCTCCAGACGTCGGGACAGACAGAAGGAGAACGAAGACAAAGAAGATCCCATCCTGACCGGGCCTTCCAAAGAGCGGAAAACAGACATGAGCGGGAATACGGGAACCGCCGGACAGGCGGGGAAAGCAGAAGGCGGCAAAAACGGTTCCGCCGACAGAAAACAGGAGAACAGGGAAGGAGCCGGAAGGAAAGCGAAGGATTCCTCCTGGCAGCGTTCCGAACGTAAGTCCGACAATCCGGATGTACTGTACGGCAGGGACTTTGACCAGGAATCCATGCCGATTTCCGAGATTCAGGAAAACCTGGGCGAAGTCACCGTTCGCGGCCAGATCACCCGGATCGAATCCAGGGAAGTGCGAAACGGCGAAAAACAGTTCGTCTCCTTCGACATTACCGATTTTACCGACACCATCGGCGTAAAGATCTTTATCAGAAAAGAGACCGCCCTGGAACTGGAGCCTCAGCTGAAGGCAGGCACTTTTATCCGCCTGCGCGGGGCCACCACGATAGACAAATTTGACGGCCAGCTGACGATCGGACAGGTGTCGGGCATCAAGAAATACAGCGATTTCAGGCAGGCGAGGACGGATACGTACCCCGAGAAGCGGGTCGAACTGCACTGCCATACCAAGATGAGCGACATGGACGGCGTTACCGATGTAAAGGACCTTCTGAAGCGTGCGATGAGCTGGGGTCATCCGGCCATGGCCATCACGGACCACGGAGTCGTTCAGGCATTCCCCGATGCCGCCCATACAGTTCCTCTTTCCGCGGATTTTAAAGTGATCTACGGGATGGAAGGCTACCTGGTGGACGACATGAAGGAGATCGCCCAGGATTCAAAGGGGCAGTCCCTGCAGGGGGACTTTGTCGTTTTTGACCTGGAGACGACGGGTTTTTCTGCCCGGGAGAACCGTATCATCGAAATAGGTGCCGTCAAGGTGAGCGGCGGAAAGATCACCGACAGGTTCAGCACCTTTGTCAATCCGAAAGTACCCATTCCTTTCAGAATTGAAGAACTGACCCATATCAGTGACGATATGGTCATGGACGCGCCGGAGATCCAGGAAATCCTGCCGGCATTCATGGAATTCTGCAGCGGCGCCGTGATGGTGGCGCATAATGCCGGATTTGACATGAGTTTTATTGCCGAAAACTGCGAAAGACTGGGCATTCCGTGCAGCAAGACAGTGGTGGATACGGTGGCGATGGCCAGGGTGCTCCTTCCCCAGCTGAACCGGTTCAAGCTGGATACGGTGGCCAAGGCGCTGAACATCTCGCTGGAGAACCATCACCGGGCCGTGGATGACGCTGCCTGCACGGCCGAGATCTTCGTACGTTTTGTAGAAATGCTTCGGGAAAGAAAGATCGAGGACCTGGACGCGCTGAACGCACTTGGGGAATCATCACCGGAGCAGATCAAGAAGATGCCGACGTATCACGTGATCCTGCTGGCCAGGAACGATGTGGGAAGGATCAATCTTTACCGCCTGGTCTCCTGGTCCAACCTGAACTATTACGCCCGCAGGCCCAGGATCCCGAAGAGCGTGCTGAACAAATACAGGGAAGGCCTGATCATCGGGTCTGCCTGCGAGGCGGGCGAACTGTACCAGGCAGTCGTACGGGGCGCAGGCGCAAATGAGATCGACCGGCTGGTCCGTTTTTACGATTATCTGGAGATCCAGCCGATCGGAAACAATCTGTTCATGACAAGAGAAGGCTATGAGGACCCGAAGACGGAGGAGGATCTGCGCGAATACAACCGTACGATCGTCCGCCTGGGCGAACAGTACGGAAAACCGGTGGTAGCGACCTGCGACGTCCACTTTATGGACCCGGAGGATGAGATCTACCGCAGGATCATCATGGACAGCCGCAAGTTCAAGGATTCGGACCAGCAGGCCCCGCTTTATTTCCGTACAACGGAGGAGATGCTGCACGAGTTCGATTACCTGGGGGAAGATAAGGCTTACGAAGTTGTCATTACGAACAGCGTGAAGATCGCCAATATGTGCGAGAAGATCAGCCCGGTGCGCCCGGACAAATGCCCGCCCGTCATCGAGAACTCAGACGGCATTCTTCGTACCCTTTGCTATGACAAGGCACACGAGCTGTACGGCGATCCGCTGCCGAAGATCGTGGAAGAGCGGCTGGAACGTGAGCTGAACTCCATCATCTCAAACGGATTTGCCGTCATGTACATCATAGCCCAGAAGCTGGTCTGGAAGTCAAACGCGGACGGATATCTGGTCGGCTCCAGAGGATCGGTCGGATCCTCCTTTGTCGCCACCATGTCCGGAATAACGGAAGTGAACCCGCTGCGCCCCCACTACAGGTGCGGGAACTGCAGATACAGTGATTTTGACTCTGAGGAAGTGAAAAAGTATGCCGGACGTTCCGGCTGCGACATGCCGGACAAGATCTGTCCGAAGTGCGGAAAACCGCTGATCAAGGACGGATTTGACATTCCCTTCGAGACCTTCCTGGGCTTCAAGGGCAACAAAGAGCCGGATATCGACCTGAACTTCTCCGGTGAATACCAGAGTAAGGCACACAAATATACGGAGGTCATCTTCGGCGCCGGTCAGACCTTCCGGGCCGGCACCATCGGAACGCTGGCGGACAAGACGGCCTTCGGCTACGTGAAGCACTATTTTGAAGACCGCGGTCAGCATAAGCGCAACTGCGAGATCGACCGCATCGTGCAGGGTTGTGTCGGCGTGCGCCGGACGACCGGACAGCATCCGGGAGGAATCATCGTCCTGCCCTTCGGGGAAGAGATCCATTCCTTCACACCGGTGCAGCATCCGGCCAATGACACGACGTCGGATATCGTCACGACTCATTTCGATTACCATTCGATCGACCACAACCTGCTGAAGCTTGACATTCTGGGACACGATGACCCGACCATGATCCGAATGCTCGAGGACCTCACCGGCATCGACGCCAGGCAGATCCCGCTGGACGACAAGTCCGTGATGTCTCTTTTCAAGAATACGGAAGCGCTTGGCATTACCCCCGAGGATATCGGCGGGATCCGTCTGGGAAGTCTGGGAATCCCGGAATTCGGCACGGACTTCGCCATGCAGATGCTGATCGATACAAAACCGACCAGCTTTTCCGACCTGGTGCGTATCGCCGGCCTGGCACACGGGACGGACGTCTGGCTGGGAAATGCCCAGACCCTGATCATGGAAGGAAAAGCGACCATTTCCACGGCCATCTGCACCCGTGACGATATCATGATCTATCTGATCAGCAAAGGCCTGGACAGCGAGCTGTCCTTTACCATTATGGAGAGCGTCCGTAAGGGAAAGGGCCTGAAACCAGAGTGGGAGGAAGAAATGGTGGCCCACGATGTGCCTGACTGGTACATCTGGTCCTGCAAGAAGATCAAGTACATGTTCCCGAAGGCGCATGCGGCGGCCTATGTCATGATGGCCTACCGTATCGCCTACTGCAAGATCTTCTATCCGCTGGCCTACTACGCGGCATACTTCAGCATCCGCGCGTCTGCCTTCGATTACGAGCTGATGTGTCTGGGGCAGGAGAGACTCCTGTACCATATGCACGACTTTGAAAAGAGAGCGGACACCCTTTCCAAAAAAGAGCAGGACACCCTGAAGGATATGAAGGTCGTACGGGAAATGTACGCAAGGGGATTTGAATTTCTGCCGATCGACATCTACCGTTCCCAGGCCACCCGTTTCCAGGTGGTGGACGGAAAACTGCTCCCGTCCTTCTCCTCCATTTCGGGTCTGGGAGAAAAGGCGGCCGAGGGAATTGTTGATGCCGTGCGGGACGGCCCGTTCCTGTCTCTGGACGACTTCAGGGAGAGGACAAAAGTCAGCAAGACCATCGTGGATCTGATGAAAGATCTGGGGATCCTCTCCGGACTTCCGGAGAGCAATCAGCTGTCGCTGTTTGATTTTACGGCATAAAAGAAAAACAGGAGAACTATATGACACTATTTCCGGATGTTTATCTGAACTCCACCTATGACATAGATTTTGAAAAGCTGTACGCGATGGGATACCGGGGCGTTATCTTTGATATCGACAATACCCTGGTGCCCCACGGCGCGGACGCGGACGCGAGGGCGGAGGCGTTTTTCAGGGAACTGAAACGAATCGGATTTACCTGCTGTCTTCTGTCCAACAATCAGAAAGAGCGGGTGGAGCGGTTCAACAAAAATATCCAGGTGCTTTACCTGGAGAACGCGCATAAACCGGGAAAGAAAGGATACCGTAAGGCAATGGAGATGATGGGAACCGGACTGCAGCAGAC
>CACZSG010000137.1 GCA_902783665.1 uncultured Lachnospiraceae bacterium
CCGATCACGCAGCCCACGAACAGTCCGGGGATCGCTGCCGGTGTGAAGAAGGGCAGGATTGTGAGTCCCTCCGCGATACGCACCTGGATGTTCTTGAAGCTGATCGGTGCGAAGATCTGGCACAACACGACGTAGAGCGCGGCGATCGCCGCAGCCTGCGTCAGATACAGGATTTTTTTGTCTCTCATATTCAGTTTCCTCCGTAGTTTTGTTTTAGGTGAGGATGGTCACGAACTCACCATAGTCTCTCCGGCGTGGCTGCCGGGGCTGCACTGATCTCTTCAGGGCAGCCTGTATAAGATAGCACACTCCGGCCGTGGGGGCAAGAGCAACCTGCTTTATGCTCTTAAGGAATACTTACATTGAAAATGCGCTCCTTCGTGTTTATAATAGGTAGAAAGTTTTATTTACCAGAGGGAGAGATTATCATGGACGTTAAATTTGTGACGGTTAAGGAGCTTTACAGGAACCGGGAGGAGTATATAGGCAAGAAGGTCACCGTCGGCGGCTGGGTTCGGTCGATCCGCGATTCGAAGACCTTCGGATTCCTGGTCCTGCACGATGGAACCTTTTTTGAGACGCTGCAGGTAGTGTTCGCGGATCAGCTGGATAACTTCGCGGACATCTGCAAGTTCAATGTCGGCTCTGCCGTGATCGTGACCGGTGAGCTGGTGGCGACGCCGAATGCCAAGCAGCCCTTTGAGATCCTGGCGCAGGAGGTCTGTCTGGAGGGCGCTTCCACACCGGATTATCCGATGCAGAAGAAGAGACATACCGTAGAGTATCTTCGTACGGTTCCGCATCTTCGTCCCAGAACGAATCTGTTCCAGGCTACGTTCCGTGTGCGTTCCCTTGCGGCCTACGCGATCCACAAGTTCTTCCAGGAGAGGAACTTCGTATATATCCATACCCCGATCATCACGGGAACCGACGCCGAGGGTGCCGGAGAGATGTTCCGCGCGACCACGCTGGATCTGGAGAATCTTCCCAGGACCGAAGACGGACAGATCGATTATTCCAAGGATTTCTTCAGCCAGTCCACGCATCTGACCGTTTCCGGACAGCTGGACGTCGAGCCCTTTGCCCAGGCATTCCGCAATGTCTATACCTTCGGGCCGACCTTCCGCGCGGAGAATTCCAATACCACCAGACATGCGGCTGAGTTCTGGATGATCGAGCCGGAGATGTCCTTCGCGGATCTGGAAGATGACATGGAGACGGCAGAAGCAATGCTGAAGTTCATTTTCACCTATGTCCTGGAGAATGCTCCGGAAGAAATGAACTTCTTCAACCAGTTTGTGGACAAGGGACTGCTTGACCGCCTGAATCATGTCATCAATTCCGAATTCGGACGCGTCACCTACACGGAGGCCATCCGCCTGCTGGAGCAGAACAACGATAAATTCGAGTACAAGGTGTTCTGGGGCTGCGACCTGCAGACCGAGCACGAGCGCTACCTCACCGAGCAGATCTTCAAGAGACCGGTCTTCGTGACGGACTATCCGAAGGAGATCAAGGCCTTCTACATGAAGCTGAACGAGGACGGAATGACCGTCGCCGCCATGGACTGCCTGGTGCCCGGCATCGGCGAGATCATCGGCGGAAGCCAGCGTGAGGACGACTATGACAAGCTGGTCGGCCGCATCAAAGAGCTCGGCATGGACGAAGCGCAGTACCGCTATTATGTAGACCTGCGGAAATACGGCACCACCCGCCACGCGGGCTTCGGCCTGGGCTTCGAGCGCTGCGTCATGTACCTGACCGGCGTGTCCAACATCCGCGACGTACTGCCGTATCCGAGAACAGTCGGAAACTGCGAGTGAACCAAGACCAACATCGAGTGAACCAAGACCAACATTCAGATATTTTGTCGAACGATCAAACAGTGAATGGTATTTAATTATGAAGAAGGAAAAAACACATCTGCTGGGAGATGCCTTCATCGTCCTGATCATGATGGTCGCGCTGGCTGTCTTCCTGTATGCCGGGGCCCGTCTGCTCGGGTTTTATAAAGAATATCAGACCGGATCGAAGGAGTATGATAACCTGGAAGCCAGCTACAGCACAGGCCAGCCGCAGGATGGCCCGGATTCCTTCGACAGCCTGGAGGATGATGCCGCCCTGTCGCAGCTGCAGCAGGAAGTGGAAGGCACCGGAGAAGCCGGTATCGGCACTGTGCAGAAGGTGAACGGAAGATTTATGGTGACCGCCGAGGAAAACGGTACGGTCAAGGCCCTTCCCACCATGAACAACCCGATCGACTTCGAGGAGCTTAAAGCCATCAATCCGGATATCTGCGGATGGCTGCGCATCCGTGCCATCGATATCTCCTATCCGCTGGTCCAGGGCGAGGATAATGAATATTACCTGCACCGGACCTTTGAGCAGACGGCCAATTTTGCGGGCTGCCTGTTCCTGAACGCGGAAAACAAGACGGACTTCACGGACCAGAATACCATTATCTACGGCCATAACATGAAGAACGGATCCATGTTCGGAAAGCTGAACACCTTCCGGGACAAGGATGTCTACAAAAAGAGCCGGTATTTCTGGATCTTTACGCCGGACTTCATCTACCAGTACCGCATCATATCGGGCATGGTCGTGCCTGAGGCGGGGGATACCTACCGGACCTTCTTTTCCGAGGACAAGTTCCAGGAATTCCTGGACACCGTGACCAGAGGTTCCGAGCTGGACATCACCGGCGTGGAAGTGGGCACGGAGGACCGTGTGGTCACCCTGTCCACCTGTACGGGGGACAATGCCACCCGTTTCGTGGTGATCGGGAAGCTGGCCCAGGTCTATGTGCCGAAGGACAAGGTGAAGACACCGGCGGACGAATAAAACAAACAGACAGCTCACTTTGAACAGACAGCTCACTTTGAACTGACAGCATGAAGAGTATCATGGAAAACTCCGCCGGCAGAGGGCCGGCGGATCACGGGAAACGCCAAAGGGAAATACCTTTTGGCGTTTTGGAGTATTGTACAGTACAGACAATGGGAGGTGCGTCATGGAAGAAAGCAGAAAACGACTGCAGCAGATCATTGATGAGACTGACAACATAGTCTTCTTCGGCGGAGCCGGCGTGTCCACCGAGAGCGGTATCCCGGATTTCCGCAGTGTGGACGGTCTTTACAACCAGAAATACGACTACCCGCCCGAGACCATCCTGAGCCACAGCTTCTTTGTGCACAATCCGGAAGAGTTCTACCGCTTCTATCATGACAAGATGCTCTGCCTGGACGCAAAGCCCAACGCGGCGCATCTGAAGCTGGCCGAGCTGGAAAAGAAAGGCAAGCTGAAAGCCGTGGTCACCCAGAACATTGACGGCCTGCACCAGGCAGCCGGCAGCAGAAAAGTGCTGGAGCTGCACGGCAGTGTACACCGCAACTACTGCCAGAAATGCCATGCCTTCTTTGACGCCTGGTACATGAAAGAAGCAGAAGGCGTGCCCAGATGCGATCAGTGCGGCGGCATCATCAAGCCTGATGTGGTGCTTTACGAGGAAGGCCTTGACAACAGGACCATCCAGGAATCGGTGGATGCCATCGCCAGAGCGGATGTCCTGATCATCGGCGGCACTTCCCTGGCCGTGTACCCGGCCGCGGGACTGATCGACTACTTCAGAGGCAGACATCTGGTGGTCATCAACAAATCCCCGACCCCTCGTGACAAATACGCCAGCCTGCTGGTGCAGGGCAGCATCGGCGAAGTGCTCGGCGCGATCAGCGTATGAGTCAGAGGGACGTTCACCGTGACTCATTTTGATCGGCACCAGTCCGCCCTGTGGACGCAGCGCTGTCCAAAATGAGTCATGGTGAACGTCCCTTCGACTCAAACGCCTCTATCCATGAACATCTCAGAACGGAGTAATCTTTTATGATATCATCCTTTGACCCGGCAGTTCTTCCGGGCCTTATGAAAGTTGCGCAGAAAACGGCCAGAAAAGCGCTGATCCCGTTTTTTGCAGCCATGCTTTGCACACTGACTTTCCCATGCACCCGCGCGGCCGCCTTTGAAGACGCGCTGGCCGGCCTGGGCGCACTGCATGAAACAGAAGAATATACCGCAGGATCTGCGGATACAGAATACATAGAACAAAACAGCACCGAAAAAGAGAACACAGACATAGACAACACAGACA
>CACZSG010000138.1 GCA_902783665.1 uncultured Lachnospiraceae bacterium
GAAAGCCGTATTCTTTTATGAAAATTCAACATCCAAAGAATGTCCCCCAACAACAAAAGAATGTAAGTTGTCCAAATGAGACGAAAAAGATATGATTTTTATTACAAAGAGATGCTTGTGATCGCGGACGGTACATGGCGGCTCCGGCTGCCTGTGTCAGCTGCAGATCATAAACACGAACGTATCCAAATCATTTTACAAAGGAGGATTTTCTTATGAAGAAATGGGCAGCACTGGCACTTACTTGTGCAATGACACTCGGCCTTGGCGCAGGGAGCGTGATGGCAGAGGAGAAATCTCTGACAGTTGGCATGGCTTTGTCAGGAATTACATCGAACGCTATTTTTATCGACATGACAAAATCGATCCAGGCGAAATGTGATGAGGCTGGTTATAAACTGATGACAGCTGACATTGCGGAAGGCGTTCAGGCAACCGTTACGGCTCTTGAGAACTTCATCAACGGCGGTTGCGATGTCATTTTGATCCAGAATTCAGAGGAAGAAGCATATGCGGATCTGCTTCAGAGTGCTCTGGATAAAGGAATTGTCATTGGTTCCTATGATTATAATTCCGATATGGCTCAGTATTCTATTTACTCTTCGGATGAAGAAATTGGATATGCGATCGGAAAAGCAGCTGCGGACTACTGCAATGAGAATGAAGGAAGCAAAAAGGCCTGCATCTGCAACTATTCCCAGCTGGATTTCCTTGTAACCCGTGAAAAAGCCATTGAGAAAGGCTTCCTGGAGAACTGCCCGGATGGAGAAGTGGTTTCCGTTCTTGACGCAGGTTATCCGAACGAAGGCGTAACAGCCGGTGAGAACTTCCTTCAGGCCTGCCCGGATCTGCAGGTAGTGATGGGAATCAACGATGGCGGATGCCTTGGTGTTTACGAAGCTTTCAAGGCAGCAGGAAAGAGCCGTGCAAACGATGGTATTGCAATTATCGCTTCGGATGCTTCTGAGGATGCTCTGAATGCTCTTGAAGACGACGACATGTATTACTGCACCATGGACCTTGACCTTGTGAACCAGGTTAATACACTGTATGACCGCTGCGTAGAGGCTTCTCTTACCGGTGAAGTAGATGAATCTGTACACAGCACGGTATATCCCATCAATCCGATCTATCTTTCCAACATTACGGATGTCCGTCCGGCAGAATAAATAATTCCATTCCGACAGATTTGCTGAAACTGAAAAGTGTAAATGTCTTGATAGTGCAACAGGGACCACCCTGTTGCACTATTCTGAAGGAGTCAAAATATGTCCGATAATATTTTGATCATGAAACAGATTACGAAGACCTATCCAGGCGTTACTGCTCTGAACCAGGTATCAATCACGCTTGGAAAGGGTGAGACGTTGGCGCTTGTAGGCGAAAACGGAGCCGGAAAGTCTACGCTGATTAAGGTACTGTCCGGAGCAATTACCCCGGACAGCGGAGAGATAGAGCTGCTTGGAAAACAGTTTCATTCTATGACGCCCATTATCTCAAAAGAAATGGGTGTTGCAGTTATTTATCAGGAATTCAATCTGATGCCAACTATGTCTGTTGCGGAAAACATCTTCATGGGGGAACACTCCGGCACCAGATATTTCTTTAATAAAAAAGTAATTATAGAAAAGACGGAAGAAATCTTCCGGGAGATGGGTGTACATATAGATCCGGGAACGGCTGTCAAAGACCTGTCCGTGGCTTATATGCAGCTTGTTGAGATAGCTAAAGCGTTATCCAGAGATGCAAAGATTCTTGTGATGGACGAACCAACGGCTCCTCTGACAGACGCAGAAGTGGAAATCCTGTTTACCATTATCAGAAAACTGAAAGCAAGGGGAATATCGATCATTTATATATCTCACCGTCTGAACGAGATCTTCCAGATTGCGGACCGTGTAACTGTTCTGCGGGACGGTGAAAGAGTTTATGAAAGCAACATCGGGGATCTGACCAGAGATATCCTGATCCGGCACATGGTAGGTCGGGAAATCAAAGATCAGTATCCGAAGAGGGAAGTCAAAATTGGAGATGAAATTCTTAAGGTTGAGCATCTCTTCGGAAACGGTGACAAGGATATAAGTTTTTCGCTCAGGAAAGGCGAAATACTTGGTATTGCAGGATTGGTCGGAGCCGGCCGGACAGAGCTTGCGAGAGTTATTTTCGGAGCTGAAAAGATGGATAGCGGCAGGATCCTGCTCGACGGAAAAGAATATGTGCCTTCCTCTCCCGGAAAAGCAGTCGATAACGAAATCGGGCTTATTCCGGAGGACAGGAAAAACGATGGCCTGATCCTGAATTTTCCTATAAAATGGAATATAACCTTGTCCATTCTGAAGCAACTGACACGAATGATGTTCATCAAAGAGACTCAGGAACAGTCGCTGGTAGATAAACTGATTTCCGATCTGCTAATTAAGACTCCTTCTTCTATGCAGAAGGCAGGGAACCTTTCGGGTGGAAATCAGCAGAAAGTTGTCCTGGCCAAATGGCTGGCCGTAAAATGCAAAGTCCTGATTTTTGATGAACCTACACGCGGCATCGATGTAGGGGCAAAATATGAAATATATAAACTGATGAACAACCTTTGCGAACAGGGAGTGGGAATAATCATGATCTCCTCGGATATGGAGGAAATTATGGGTATGACTGACCGGATGATCATCCTGAGTGAGGGTGTGCAGGCGGGTGAACTGGAGAAAAAAGAATACAGCCAGGAACTGATTCTTTCCTATGCATCTGGGAATAAGTGAGGAGGTATTATCTTTATGAAAGCAGCTAGAATGGTAAAAGAGAATGTTGTGTGGGTCATGCTGGTTGTACTTGTCATTATGTTTTCTCTTGCCACCCCGAATTTCGCGAAGCCCGGAAATATGATCACAATATTCCGTCAGATTTCTAATACAGGTATTCTTGCTATTGCGATGTCCTTTGTCGTTATCAGCGGAGGAATTGACCTTTCCATCGGAAATATGATGGGTCTGTGCGGCATGATAACAGCAATGCTTTTGACTCAGAGTCCTCTTCCAATCGCAGTAAGCTGCATCCTGGGCATCCTTTTCTGTGGTGTTCTGGGCATGATCAGCGGAGTCCTTATCACTTATACAAAAATGCCCGCACTGATCATGACACTGGGAATGTCTTACGTATGCCTTGGCTGGGCCTTTCTTACAACAGGTGGATTTCCGATTTATGGTCTTCCGGAACAGATCAAGATTCTGGGCCAGGGATACATTTTCGGATGGGTGCCGGTCTGCGTTCTTATTCTGATCGCTGTAATAATTATTGGTGCGTTGATACTTAACAAAACAAACTACGGAAGATATGTTTACGCCATCGGCAGCAACGAGGAAGCGGCCAGACTTTCGGGCATTAACGTCAAGTTTATGCGCGTATCTGTTTACGTAATTGCGGGGATCTTATCCGGACTTTCCGGAATTCTGCTGATGTCCCGTGTAAATTCAGGACAGCCCAAGAATGGAAACGGTATGGAGATGGATGCACTGATCGCCTGTGTGGTAGGCGGCGTCAGCATCGCCGGAGGAGAAGGAAAGGCCAGTGGTATCGTCGGCGGAATGTTCGTCATGGGTGTTCTTGCCAATGGTATGGCTGTTATGGGAATGAGTGACTATACACAGACACTTGTGAAAGGTCTTGTCCTGATCATT
Source organism: uncultured Lachnospiraceae bacterium (assembly GCA_902783665.1). GTDB lineage: Bacteria > Bacillota > Clostridia > Lachnospirales > Lachnospiraceae > Choladousia. The sequence continues at coordinate 3,669 of CACZSG010000138.1, forward strand.
GTTGTGGCAACGGACAGTTTTACAAGGACTTATCTTTCAAAAAGAAAATCTGCTTAATATGGATTAAAGAACGGAAGATGGAGGCTGAATATGGGTTTTTACAGTGGAGCATTTTTCTCAAGAACATTGGAGATGGATACACAGCTGGGGGTTATTCTGCCCCAGGACAGTAGAAAACATCACGGTTTTGAACAAATCAAGGAAGGTGTTATTCCCAGGGCAACGCCCAAAACGCTGATACTTCTGCATGGTTTGGGCGACAATTTCCTGGTTTGGGAAAGCCGGACAAGTATCCTGCGATATGCGGAAGAATATGATGTGGCTGTTCTGATGCCGGAAGTTCAGAGAAGCTTCTATCAGGATATGAAAGAAGGCAGGAATTACTTTAAGTATATAACAGAGGAACTTCCGGAATACGCCGCAAGCGTATTTAATATTTCTGTAGCACCCGAGGACCTGATGATAGCCGGGCTCTCCATGGGCGGCTACGGAGCACTTCGCTGCGGGCTGACATATCCTGAAAAATACAGTGGAGTTGGCGTTTTCTCAAGCGCATGGAACATTGAAAAGCTATATTTAGGGAACGGTTTTGACAATACCAGTTTTGACAGAACTGAATTGATGAAAGACCGCACGGCGCTGTGGGGAGATAAAGCCGTCATACCTGACGAGGCAAGCATTCATTACCTGCTGGATCATTACAACAACAAGAATGACCTGAAGCTCTATCTGGCCTGCGGGACTGAGGACTTCCTGTTCGAAGACCACAAAGAACTTCTTGGAAAGCTTGATGCAAAGGGCATACCCTATAAAAACACTTACCTGCCCGGCATTCATGAATGGGCTGTCTGGGACAGAGTAGTGCAGGAGATGCTCGACTATTTCATTCGCGGGAATGAGCCTGCTGAAAGGCTGCTTTCTTTAAAATGATTTGCTGTATGTGGGGTCAGGCCCCATTACGATATAGTCATTCTTTTGATGATTTCGTAATGGGACTTGTCCCTTTTTTCATGGGTATTAATGTATAAGTTGAGGCTTAACCTGTAAATAGATCACAATTATAGTGCCCAAACTGATGGAGAGCTATTAGGATTATATATTCTGATAGCTTTTGTTTGTGCGTGTTGAGAACAGAAATGATATTTAGGTTGAAAGAAAGATTAAAACTTGGCAAAATATAGGTAGTGAGAAAGATCAAAAATACCGGGTTCCAGGAAACACCAATTACTTTTATTTAAATTGTTACAGAGAGGAGGCTTCAATTTTATGGCTGACAACAGGCCTGTGGTAGCATGGGATTTAATGAATTCGTTTCTGATCGACGCGTTTGTAGGTTACGGCGTACCAAGAGAAGACGCGGTAATCTGTGCGGACGTCCTTCTGGAATCGGACAGGCGCGGCATTGAGAGCCACGGCTGCAACCGCTTCAAACCGATCTACATCGACCGTATTGTAAAAGGCACGCTTCTGCCAAAGACAGAGGTCGAGATTGTTAAGGAGACACCGACCACGGTCGTCATGGATGCGCATGACGGGATGGGGATGGTAGCCAGCTACAAAATGATGCAGATGCTGATTGAAAAGGCAAAGGCAAATGGCATGGCAGGAGGAGCCATCAGGAATTCTACGCATTACGGCATTGCGGGATACTGGGCCACGATGGCAAGTAAGGAAGGGCTGATCGGCCTCACAGGAACAAATGCCCGGCCATCCATTGCGCCGACATTTGGCGTTGAGAACATGATGGGCACCAACCCGCTGACCTTTGCCCTGCCGACAGATGAAGAATTCCCGTTCTGCATTGACTGCGCAACGTCCATTGTACAGCGCGGAAAGATAGAGTATTACGCCAGAGAGGGAAAGGAGACGCCGGCCGGTATGGTTGTCTCTGAAAACGGAATGCCGATGACCGACAGCCAGGAGATTCTGAAGGCTCTGGTCGCCGGGACTGCTGCACTTGCTCCGCTGGGCGGCATCGGGGAAGAGATGGCCGGATACAAAGGTTATGGCTATGCGGCAGTAGTGGAAATCCTTTCAGCAGCCCTTGCAGGCGGACAGTTTATGAAAGCCCTGACCGGCGTTTCTGAGGATGGGGAGCCACAGATGTATCACCTTGGGCACTTCTTCTTTGTGGTCGATCCGGATGCGTTTGCCGGACGGGAGACCTTCAGGAAGACTGCAGGTGACATATGCAGGGCATTGAGAAAATCCAGGAAAGCGCCCGGGCAGAGCCGCATCTACACGGCCGGAGAGAAGGAGTATCTTACCTGGCTGGAAAGGAAAGACAGAGGTGTCCCGGTTGGAGAGGCAGTTCAGAGGGAAATCCTTCAGGTCAGAGATGCACTGGGGCTGCCATACCGGTTTGAGTTTGAAGGATGAATTTGAAAATGCTTTGCCTTCCCTTATGCTTTAGAACACACTTCATACGGGAAGACGAAACAGACTGGGAGCCTTCCGGAAAAGGGTTGGTTTCAAAAAAGAATTGAGTAAAAAGGCGCTTATGTATTCGATACATAAAGTGCCTTTTTAGTTACAATACAGGTTACATATTAAATATTCTGAAAGTATTTTAACTTTTATCAAATGATAATGTGTTTGCTCAGGTTTAATATTATAATTTTTTATACTGTAAAAAACCTTAGCAAAGGCGGACATTACCATGGATGCAGAAACCATCATTATGAATACGTTCCCCATCCGTGACCCGGAGGTAAGATCCGCTCTTGTAAGCGCAGCCCGCATAGAAACTTTCCAGCCTGGTGAAGTGATCTCCCATTCAGGCGATACGGAGAATTACCTGCGGCTTCTGATCAAAGGCGTTGTGCGTGGCTATATGGTTGATTCCGCCGGGAAAGAAACGACCGTTTATTTTGTTTCGGAACAGTATCAGCTTATAACCGGAAACACGCTGATGCAGGGAATCGAGTCCGATGTGGAAATACAGAGCCTTAAAACCAGTCAGATCCTCACCATTCCGAATGCGGCAACGGCTGGTTTCCGTACACATCCGGAGATCAGAAGCCTGTATATTAAATATCTGACACGGGTCTCGGACTTCCAGTGGAGGACCAAGAAGATGCTTTACATGAAGACAGCCCGGGAACGTTATGAATGGTTTCTGAAGGAATTTCCCGGCCTGATCGATCAGGTTCAGCATTCGTATATCGCTTCTTTCCTGAATATAACGCCGGTCACTTTAAGCAGGGTGCGGCATAGTGAAAAATAATAGTGGGGTCAGGCACCATCACGAAATAGTTACATTTGTAACATTTCCGTAATGGTGCCTGATCCCACTTTTTTGATGCAAATTCCTCGCGGACATGCTATATTTTTTATGTAAAATGACGGTAGAAACACGTATTTAAACTTTACTGTCCAGGACCGGTCATTTATCGTGGCAAAATCATCTTATCACGCACAATATACCGGTCTTTTTCATTTTACGGCAACCTCCAACCATCTTGTTTTGAATCCTTTATTCTATTCTGTACAAGCGACTTATGACTGAGAGACATATTGAACACTGCATTTACTGCGGGGGCGAATTTATCTGCGATTCGGACCAGGAAGATTATTTTAAATGTCCCCTTTGTGGTTCGACCTTAATTATTACTGATTTTGAAAGTGAACTGACCCGTCTTCACAAGGCGATTGAAGAAGGGGAGAAAGCGAAGAAGGAGTTGCAGTCTGCCCTGAAGGAAAAGGCGGATATGCAGGAACGGGTCAACCGGATGGTATCAGCCCTTTCTTCCATTGAACATCTGGAAGAGGGGCAGAAGTCCGTCTTTTCCGTGCTGGAAACGCTGGCCGGGCAGCAGGAACATTCAGACCAGAAGCTGCAGGCCCTTCATCAGAATGTGGAGCTGCTGCTTAAGTCCCAGGATGATATCTCTTCCATAAAAGAAGCACAGTCGGAAATATTCCGCCAGCTGAAAGCTTCCGGCATGGAAGCAGAAAAGTGTCAGGAACTCATTTCCGTGCTGGCTTCATGGTGCGAGAACGCCCATGCGGAGGACATACAGCGCCTGAAAGAGATGGATGCATCCATCACCAGGCTGCAGACGGGCCAGCAGCAGATCGACCATAAGGTTGAATTACTGCAGCTTTCTGCCAGCAGGACACAGGAAACGCTGACCGAATTCAGGAACCAGTACAGCCAGGACAGGCTGGAAGAGCTTGCCAGGCTGTATCACGAGGCTGCTCGCCTGCAGGTGGACCGCGAATTTGACAAAGCAGACCGCCATTACCGGCAGGTGCTGATCAAAGGCGGCAGGAATGCGGAAGTCTACTGGCGAATTCTTTTGTGCCATTACTGTGTCAGTTACCAGAAAGATGACGATGGCAGATATATTCCCATTATTCTGAATCCGGATCTTACCGCGCCCGATGAAATGTCTATCAGGAGGGAACTGCAGCAGGCAGCGCGTGAAGAAGGCCGGAATGACCATGCCGGCGAGCTGGCTGAGATCGACAGGATCCTGGATAAATACAGACAGGTCTCCGGGGCACATAGCTATGATGTTTTCATAAGCGTAAAGCAGAGATGGAACAAGCGGTACACCCATGACAGTGACATCGCTTCCGATCTGTACGATTTCCTGACTGAAAAGGGACTCAAGGTGTTCAATTCCCGCAGGACCAGAATTCCTCCGGCACAGGAATACGAGCCATACATCATCTCTGCCCTTATGTCGGCGAAGGTGATGATCGTCGTTGGCGGTTCCCCTGAGAACATGGAATCCCAGTGGGTCAAAAACGAATGGTCCCGTTTTCAGTGGCTTCAGAAGAAAGATATCAGGCTGCGCGGCGAAACAAACCGGCTGCTTGTCTGCTATCTGACAGGGGAGATGATGCCCTATGATATTCCAAGGGCTCTGAATCCCAACAGGCAGGCAATCCAGGACGGAATTCATGCTCAGGACCAGCTGCTGGATTTGCTGGAGGGTATGATTCCATCCAGGAAAAAGGTTTCGGAGCCGCCGGTTCAGCCAACACAGCCGGTACAGCCAATCCAGCCAATTCGGCCAATACAGCCGGCCCAGCCAGCGGAACCTGTCCAGCCGGTCAGGCCACCTGTACCGGGACCTTATCCCACTCCTTCTCCAGCCCCGGGTACAAAACCGGGTAAAGGAGATAAAAGGCCTGAGCGACCATGGACGGGAGCCCTTGTGCTGGTTTTAGCCCTGATCATTGGTTCAGTGGGCGGAACAGGCCTGTACCGTTATTACACGAAGGGCTCAAATCAAGGATCAAATTCTTTATCAGAGGCCCTGAATATACTGCCGGCAACGGAAGCTGGCCCGGAGACTGCCGCTGCAACAGAGAAAAAGTCGGAACTTCACACAGAAACGGAAACAAAGGCAGCTGAGACACTGGCTGTTATCGAAACGGAAGCACCGACAGAGAGACAGACAGTTAAGGCGACGGAGCCGCCAACCGAGAAGCAGACGATCCAGGAGACAGAACCGCCGACCGAGAAGCAGACGATCCGGGAGACGGAGCCGCCAACCGAGAAGCAGACGATCCAGGAGACAGAACCGCCGACCGAGAAGCAGACAATCCGGGAGACAGAACCTGTCGTAGAGGAGACCTTCCACACGGAGCCGCTTGAAGCCTGGTATTGCATCTCAGCACCCAGGGAGAAGGGAATCGCCCTGCGCGAAACTCCCTCCGAAGAAGCGAAAATACTATGCAGAATTCCCTGGGGAGCCTTGCTTTTTGCCGATTCCAGGTCAGAAGAGTGGCTGCACACTTCCTATGAAGGCTACGATGGCTGGCTGGATGAGAATTCGACCGCTGAGATCACGATTGAAGATGAGTGGTATGTGATATCTGTAGAGTACATCGTTGACGGTGTTGAAAAAGGAATCGCGGTGAGAAAAGGGCCCGGTACTGACGGAAACGATCCTCTGCTCAGAGTCCCCAAGGGAACCAGGTTCTATGTTGACGATGTATGCGTTGACAGTGAAGACGTGAAATGGGGCCACACCTTTATTCAGAATGTGGAAGGCTGGGTCGCGCTTAACTGCGCGGAACCGGCAGATACCTATTCGGAAGACCAGGGGATCAGTTCACCAGCCGCGGAAGCAGCAGATGAATCCTACGGGGAAGTGCATCCGGCAGACAGCAGCTATAACTGGTACTGCATCACAAATCCCTATTCCAAGGGAATCGCCCTGCGCGATATTCCTTCAGGAGACGGCGAAGTGCTTTGCAGAATTCCATGGGGGACCATATACCAGGCGGACGCGGAACAGGACGGATGGCTTCATACCTGGTACGACGGATATGAAGGCTGGACCATCCTGGAAGCTTCTACAGAACTGGAAGTGGTAAATGCCTGGTATGAGATCAGTGTGGAATACATTGTAGACGGATATGAAAAGGGAATTGCCGTGCGTTCCGGCCCCGGATCCTCAGATAATATGCCGTTGGTACGGATTCCGAAGGGAACCCAGTTCTTTGTAGATACCATCTGTGTCGACGAAGAAGGGGTGAGCTGGGGACATACTTTTATCGGAGATATAGAAGGATGGGTGGCGTTGAACTGCGCGGTTCCAGTATAAGAGTGGGGTAAGACCCCAATAAAGGAGGGAAAACCATGAAGATCGGCTGTGTAAAAGAAATCAAGAACAACGAATTCCGTGTCGGCTTAACGCCCGACAACGTACGCTCCTATGTGGCGGCAGGCCATCAGGTGTACATGGAAAAAGGTGCCGGCACAGGTTCCGGATTTTCCGACAGCGAATACGCGGAAGCCGGGGCTGACATCATCAACAGTGCAGCCGAGGTGTGGCAGCTTTCAGAGATGATGGTGAAAGTGAAGGAACCACTGCCTTCCGAATATCCCCTGTTTCATGAGGATCTGATTCTCTTTACCTATCTGCATCTGGCGGCGGACAGGCCTCAGACCGAGGCGTTGCTGGCCGGCAACGTAAAAGCGGTGGCCTATGAGACCATACAGGAGGCGGACCGTTCACTGCCCTGCCTCATCCCCATGTCCCAGATCGCGGGCCGTCTTTCGGTTCAGGAGGGGGCCAAATACCTGGAGAAGAAGTTCGGGGGAGAAGGCATCCTTCTTGCAGGCGTTCCGGGAACGCCGAAGGCGAACGTAGTCATCCTGGGCGGCGGCACTGTAGGTACGAATGCCTGTAAGATTGCTGTCGGCATGGGTGCGAATGTAACTATCGTGGATGTAAACCTGAAGCGGCTGGAAGAACTGGACAATCTGTTCGGGTCCCGAATCCAGACGCTCTACAGCACGGACAGCAACATAGAGAAAGCCGTTACAGATGCCGACCTGGTGATAGGGTCGGTCCTGATTCCGGGAGCCTCCGCTCCGAAGCTTTTCAAAAAGAAATATCTGCCCGAAATGAAGGAAGGCGCCGTGTTCGTAGACGTGGCCATCGATCAGGGCGGATGCGGAGAGAGCAGTCATATGACCACTCATGACGATCCCATATATATTGAAGATGGTGTCGTACACTACTGTGTCGGCAATATGCCCGGCGCAGTTCCCAGGACCAGCACCATCGCGCTGAC
>CACZSG010000139.1 GCA_902783665.1 uncultured Lachnospiraceae bacterium
GGCTCTCTGCCAGTTTTTCTTGTTTGCTTTCTTAATGGACCGTACCACGAAGCCGTCCGTGGAAGTATTCTCAGATGCCGCGATCGCAGCAGCGATCACTGCAACAAGTTCTGTATCGTCGACCAGCTCTTCCTCTTCCTCCACTGCGGCAGCGGGAGCCGGAGCCGGGGCGGGTGCTGCTGCCTTGGCAGGTTCTGCACTCTTCTTCTTTCTTCCCTCAACAATATCGGGAATGATATGAAGTCTTCCGATCAGCCAGGAAAGGAACAGCAGGGTCAGGAACACGATGCCGATACCCATCACTGTATTCATTCCGGCCTGTGCCATCAGAGTTCCCAGCGGATAGTTCACATCCCAGTTCATGGAGAAGGTCTGGGCAGCCTGATCCACCTCGTAGGTGACCTCTACTTTTGTCTTGTCATTCACTCCGTCATATTTTACTTCGCTGACGGCACGGATGATGTTGCCTTCCGTCGTGATCTGCGGAACACCCACTTCAGTGTGTTTTCCGAGACTCTGTCTGACGGACTGCCAGTTCATGGCCACGGCAGCTCCTGATCCGGTACCTTCTGCCAGTTCGTCGACCTGCGCTTTGGACATGGTCTCCAGCTGGGTAAGCACGGACTCAATGCCCTGCTGCATATAGGTAGACAGCTGGGCCTGCATATCCACGGCTTCTTCTGAAGAAGGCTCTGCCGCTTCCGTTCCGGCGGCAGTCATGGATTCTTCAGCTTCGCTCATGGCTTCCTCTGCTTCACTTACTGCTTCCTCCGCCTCGCTGATGGCCTCCTGGATCTCCCCCGGTACGGCACTTTCCGCTTCGGTTGCCGCTTCAGAAACAGCTTCCGCAGCCGGCGTGGCTGCTTCCGTCTCTGTCTCGCCCGCAAAAACGCCCGTTGCAAGGCAAGAGCATGCAAGTCCGGCAGCAAGCAAAACTGCACTTAATTTACGTTTCATGTCATCCACCTCGCTTAAACTGTTCCGTGTTTTTTGGACGGGCGTTCATCTCTCTTGGTATAAAGCATCTCGAAGGCACCGATCACATATTTTCTGGTGTCCTCAGCCTCGATGATGGTGTCCACATAGCCTCTTCTGGCTGCTGACATGGCGCTGGACTGAAGTGCGGCGTACTCCGCTGCTTTCTCGTTGATCACGGTATTGTTCTCGCCTGCGTACATGATCTTGGCAGCGAGCTGAGCATCCATCATACCGATCTGAGCCTGGCTCCACGCGAAGGTCAGGTCTGCGCCGATGGCCTTGCTGTTCATGGCTACATAAGCGCTGCCGAATGCCTTGCCGATGATCACGTTCACCTTCGGAACGGTTGCGTTAGCAAAAGCGTACGTCAGTTTTGCCACTGCCTTTGCCACACGCTTCTCAGCGCACTTGCAGGCCTTAAATCCGGTCACGTTTGTAAATGTAAGAACCGGGATATCAAATGCATCACAGAAATTCACGAAGCCGGCTGCTTTCTCTGCGCCCTGCGGTGTCAGGACACTGTCAAAATTCTCTGCAACTTCTCCGTCCTCGCCGACGATCTGGCTGCGGTTCGCGACAACGCCTACGGTAGTTCCGCCAAGACGTACGAAACCGGTGACCATATCTTTCGCATAAGCTGCTTTTACTTCCACGAAGTTGTTGTCGTCGGCAATGCTGCTGACCAGGATGGAAGTATCTCCTGCCGCGTTCGCAAGGTCCGCGCATACACGGTTCATGTCGTCCGTGCACTCTTCATACGGAGCATCGTCTTCGTTGTTGGCCGGAAGCATGGCAACCAGTTCACGGATCTGTGCAAAGATCTCTTCTTCTGTACCCACAAAATCCACAAGACCGGATTCCTCACTCTGGAATGCTGCGGAAGCTGTGTCACATTTTTCCTTCGTGTTGCCGTCAAGTGTGTTCGGTGCGTTGACAAACAGCTCTGCCTTTGAGCCTTCCATAAAGGTGAAATCGGTAAGTCCCGGTACCAGCGCAAGTCCGCCGCCGCATCTGCCCAGAACGGCAGTGATCTGCGGAACGATTCCGGAAGCGATGGTCTGTTTCAGGTAAAGTTCACCGAACGCGTTCAGCGCATCCGTTGCTTCCTGAAGCCTGAGGCCGGCGCAGTCGATCAGGCCGATGACGGGAGCGCCCATCTTCAGAGCCATGTCATAGATGCCCGCGATCTTCTTCGCATGCATTTCGCCGATAGTACCTCCAAGAACAGCTGCATCCTGGCTGTATACATATACCAGATTGCCGTCGATCAGTCCGTAGCCGGTGACTACTCCGTCTCCCGGAGTCTCCTGTGCCTGCAGATTGAAGTCTGTGTTTCTGGCAGTAACATACCCTCCAACCTCGACAAAACTGTTCTCATCAAGCAAAGAAGCAATTCTTTTGCCTGCCAGGTTTTGTGTTGTACTACTCATTCTTCAAACCTCCATAGTTGAAAATAATATATGAAAACCATTTTCTGCCGACCATATACTAATATGATTGTTCAAAAAAAGCAAGCCTTTTCTTTTGCAAAAAGACCTGCTTTTTATTCTGTGCCTGCAGCTTCATACCTGCAGTTTCGTATTCACTTCTTCCTCGGCTTCAGCCTTGAAGTCTTCCAGCATCAGCGGGTTCGGCTGCGGAAGGTCCGACACGGATGATATGCCAAAGTACCGCAGGAACTCTTCCGTTGTTCCGAAAAGGATCGGTCTTCCCGGCGCGTCAAGTCTTCCCGTCTCACAGACCAGCCCGTATTCCACAAGCTTGTTTACTGCGAAATCGGACTTGACGCCGCGGATCTTTTCGATCTCCAGCTTGGTGACCGGCTGCTTATAGGCGATAATGGACAGCGTTTCCAGTACCACGTCCGTCAGGACAGGTTTTTTCGGCTGCCTGGCCACCCGGATCAGCGCGTCGTAATGTTCCGGTTTTGTTGCCAGCTGCCAGGCATCTTCAAGTTCGATCAGGCGGATCCCTCTGTCCGCCGCCTGATAGTTTTCTCCCAGCTTCATCAGAAGGCTGCGGGTGGTCATCTCATCGCAGTCGATCCCTTTCGCCAGCTTCGATAGTTCGACAGAATCCCCGGCAGCAAAAAGAATCGCTTCCAGCTCTGCTATTTTCTGGTCTTCCATGCAGGCAATTCCCCCTGTTCTATGCGACCGAACGGATATATATTTCCGAGAAGGTGTCGTTCTGTTCTACTTCTATCCGTCCTTCTTTCATCAGCTGCAGCAGTGTAAGAAAAGCGATTACCGTATAGGTACGGCTTTTTCTTCGCGTCAGCAGATTCCGGAAAGTACATTTCTTTGACTTTTCGATATAGGAAGTGACCTGTTCCATGGTCTCGTTCAGGTCGACCTCCTCTTTTTCCAGAGAACCGAAACGGCTCCGGATGGGGTCCAGCCGTTCCTCCTGCCGTTTCAGGATATCCTGGAACATGTCCTGCAGTCTGGTCAGCTGCATGTCCCCCAGCAGCGCGTTCAGATCCACCGGCTCACGGTAGGCAAGCACTTCGGCCGGAATATCCTGGCAGTGATACAGGGTAAAAGCAGCCTCCTGCTCGTATTCCCGCAGTTCCCCGGACATATAGCGGTACATCTTATATTCCAGAAGTTTTCTCACCAGTTCGTCCCTTGGGTCCTCGGCCTCCTCTTCCTCTTCCTCGGGTGCCGGAAGAAGAAGTCTCGCCTTGATCTCAAGCAGCGTGGCCGCCATCAGGATGAACTCGCTCATGATCTCCAGGTCTTCCTCCTGCATGGCATGGATATATTCCATGTACTGGTCCGTGATCATGGCTATCGGTATGTCATAGATGCTGACCTTATTCTTTTCGATCAGGTGAAGCAGCAGATCGAGAGGTCCCTCGAAAGACTGCAGTTTCACAGGTATCGCCATGAGGTGCTCCTTTCAAAGAAAATCAATGGCAACAATCTCGGCCGGATTGTTGATGCGAAGCGTAATGTCATGATTGCCTGCCCCGGCCGAAACGATCATCCGTTTTTCGCCCAGCTGGAACATTCCTTTGGAATATTTCGGGAACAGGCGCAGCTGCGGACTGATCACGCCGCCGATCCCCGGTATTCTGACGATTCCGCCGTGATAATGGCCGGCCAGGATCAGGTCCGCGCCCCACCCGGCATAGGCAGGGAACAATCCGGGATGATGTGCCAGCAAAATATGGAAGCCTTTTTTATCACACGGTCCGAGAAGTTCCGTGACGTCATCGGCAGTGAGGACAGGTTTTTTTCCTCTGGCATAGCAGGCATCCGGAAGTTCAAGCCCCCAGATGTTCAGATTCATTTTGCGGACGGTAACAGTCTCACAGGCATTTTCAAGCAGGTGAACACCCATGCTGCGGACGCGCCCGGCATAGGTCTCGTACAGATCCCCGAAGCGGTTCCGGCGTGTCTTCAGTCTCTGCTCATGGTTGCCGTTTACACAGTAGACCGGATACCTGCTGGTCAGCGCGTCCATCAGGCTCAGTGCATTGTCCATCAGGCACTCGGAACCGGTCGTTACCATGTCGCCGGCGATCAGGATCAGTTCCGGGTCCTGGGCACGAATCTCCTGCAGCAGAAGGCTGTGCCCCTCCCCGTACAACTGATTATGCAGGTCGGAAAGAAGGATGGCCGTAAAGGGCCGGTCAGGCTTCTTTCCGGTATTTTCGGTCTTGATCCTGTAACGGGTCAGTTTTAGTCCTTTCATTTTGCTTCCTTTACAGCAGCGGAGCGAACAGTCTGAGCAGCAGCTGTGTCGTCCTGACGACCATGTTCTGGGAATCACAGAATTCCGTCGTGATCCTTGTGCTCTCACTGAACAGTTTCTCCGCGTCCTCGCGGATCTGCTGCACGGCCGAAGACCTGTACATCCAGATCCCGCATTCGAAGTGAAGATAAAGACTTCTGAAATCCATATTGATGGTCCCTACGGTCGCGATCTCATCGTCGCATACAAAACTTTTCGCATGAAGAAATCCCGGATTGTACTCGTAAATTTTCACGCCTGCTTCGATGAGACTTCTGTAGTAGGAACGCGTGACCAGGAAGATCATCTTTTTATCCGGTATACCGGGCAGCACGATCCTGACATCGACGCCGCTTTTTGCCGCCAGCTTCAGGGCTGTCACCATCTCATTGTCCGTGATCAGGTAGGGTGTAAAGATATAAATATACCTTCGTGCGCGGTTGATCAGGTTCAGATAGACGTTTTCACCCACCGTCTCCCGGTCCAGCGGTACATCGGAATAGGGCTGCACAAACCCGTCATCCGCGAATTTTTCCTGAGCCCAGATATACGGACGATACTTTTTATAGTCCGATTCCGTATTGGCCAGCGTATCCCACATCTGCAGGAACATGACGGTAAAATTCCAGGTGGCTTCTCCCTTCAGCATGATTCCGGTATCTTTCCAGTAGCCGAATCTTTTCTTCTTATTAATATATTCGTCTGCCAGATTGATGCCCCCCGTAAAGGAGGTATGGCCGTCGATCACCATGATCTTGCGGTGATCCCGGTTGTTCATGATAACGGAGATAATAGGAAGGAATGGATTGAACACCTGGCATTTGATGCCCATTCTCTGAAGCTGGAACTGGAAATTCTTCGGGAGTGTATTGACACATCCCATATCGTCGTAAATCAGGCGTACGTCAACTCCTATCCTTGCCTTCTCTTCAAGAATGCTGAGGATCTCCTGCCACATCACACCGTCATCTATGATAAAGTACTCCAGAAAGATGTAGTGTTCTGCCTTTCTCAGTTCCCGTTTCATCACCTGGAACAGTTCTTCCCCGTTCCTGAAATACTCCGTCCTGGTTCTGCAGTGAAGGGGGAACCCGGCATAATCCCTGATATAGGCGGACTGGAGGGAGGCCTCACGGTCTTCCGTCTCGATCATGTCACGGACACGTCCGCGTTCCTTCAGGAACGGCGCGCTTCTTCTCTCCATTTCGTCCAGCCGGAGGATCATATCCTTTCCGAGCCTTGATTTTCCGAAAAGAATGTAGATGACGGCGCCGGCCACGGGCAGAGCCAGGATCAGGATCGTCCAGGCAAGTTTGTAGGCCGGGTTGATATCCCTGCTCGTCAGCCAGAGCACGGCGACGGCACTTACCACCTGGATCGCCAAAGATATGAACGGGTATTTGTTCCCAAGCAGGATCACCGCAAGAACGATCCATATTACCTGGGTCAGAATTGCTACTGCCCCGAGAAACAGACGTCCGAACAGCTTTTTTGTTACTTTATGCATATTCACATTTTCGGCCGCCAGTTCCATTTCTTGTTCCTTTCCCGGGATTCTCTTCCTGATAGTTTAAAGAAAAATTCCCTGACCAGTTATGATCAGGGAGTCTGTGAACCTTAATTAAATTTGCGCTTACGAGCTGCTTCCGATTTCTTTTTACGTCTTACGCTCGGTTTCTCGTAATGCTCTCTCTTACGGATTTCCTGCTGGATACCCGCCTTTGCGCAGTTTCTTTTGAAACGGCGCAGAGCACTGTCCAAAGTCTCGTTCTCTTTTACGATTACATTCGACATATTCTCACACCTAACCTCCCTCCAGTTGTAGATTGTGCCTAATACAACTGTCTGGGTATTTTACAGCACTAGAGTAATTATACCATATTTTTCTTTCTCGTCAACAGGAATTTACAAGGATTGCGTCCAATATTTATACTCTTCTCACAATCATTCCATCATCATCCGCACCATGCCGAAAGCAAGCATCATATAGTTCAGGCTGATCAGCGGATGCTCCACGGCCTGTGTAAATGAAAGCAGCGCAGTCAGCACTGCCAGGCCCGTCATAAGGAACTGCCGTTTTCTGATCCCCCGTACCACCGATCTGCCAAAATAAGTCAGCAGCGCGGCTGCATACAGGACTCCTGCCGGCAGACCGTAGCGAAAGGCATTCATAATGATGCTGTTTTCGGGAAGGAGCACGGCTCCATGCATACTGATGGCAAAATAATGGCCCGTCAGATTCATCGATGACAGATAGGAAAGCGTATTTCCTGCCGCGTCAGAAAAGAACCATTTCCATCCTTTCGATAGAACCGCCGCCTTCAGGCTGAGATCATATACCTGCTGTTCTCCCAGGGAGAGAATGTCCTGCGTATTCAGCCTGTAGGGAAGCGTATAAAGGATCTTCCTGCACCCCCACGCCAGAAGCACGCCTGCAGATACGCCAGCCAGCGCGGACCCGGCAGTCAGAAGAAGCCTTCTGTTCAGGATCACCTTATCTGTTCCCTGCGCATGACAGGCGCGAATCAGATTTCCAAGCCATGCGGCCAGGCAGAAGACCCCCGCAATAAGCAGGAGCAGAGCCAGAAGAAGAACCATCAGAAGTTCCTGGGAGGCCCAGACCACGGAAGCTGCCACCACCGCCGCTGCCAGAGACATTGCTGCCGTCAGGGACCTGCGGGCCGGTCTGTCTTTCTGGTCAGACAGAAGGCTGACATAAAAATCATCCAGGAAGAACAGCATGGCAAACAGGCTGTACATGCCCAGGGATGGCGCATCAGCATAAGCCCCGCGGTAATGCACGCCCACCTGCAGAGGGTGAAAAAACAGCCCAACGGTAAAAAGAAGCAGCCACAGGGTTTCAAACCCTCTCTTCACATCCGTGAACAGAGCGCCCCTGTCTTCCATTCTTCTCCAGGTAAACAGCAGAAGCACCCCGCAGACCAGAACCCCGTACGGGCTGTAGCGGTAACGCTTATTTACCAGGACGTCAGAAGCCAGCGTCAGCAGGACAAAGGAAAACATGGTCCATTTCAGCGCATTTGCCGAACGGCTCCCGTTCCGTCCCTCTCCCGCCTCTTTAAGAGTGCCGCACAGTCCGCACGTCAGTGTGATCAGAAGTCCGGCCGTCCAGATCTGGACAGGAGAATACTTAAACTCCCATGCCTGCCCGAATATATTTGCCACATAACTGTATCCGAACAGGATAAAAAGAAGGATCCGCCTCCCCATACGCCGGAAGGACTCCGGCAGCGGCATGGAAATGGTTTCGGAAAGAACCGAAACAAACGATTCCATG
Organism: uncultured Lachnospiraceae bacterium; assembly: GCA_902783665.1. Classification (GTDB taxonomy): domain Bacteria; phylum Bacillota; class Clostridia; order Lachnospirales; family Lachnospiraceae; genus Choladousia. Next base: position 8,018 of record CACZSG010000139.1, read on the forward strand.
TTCGTGCTGCACATGGCAAAAAAACTTCCCACGGCATCTTTGAAGCGCAGCGCCGAAACCGAGAGTGCTGTCAGAACAGCCGCCAGGATCAGGGCAAAGGAAAGGATCAGTTTTCCGGTCACAGCCCCGCCGCTGCTCTGCGCAAGCACAGCTGCGGGCAGTCTGAAGGAAAGTTCTTCTTCGTTAAAGAAAGTGATGGTCACAAAGCGGAATGCCGTATCCGGTATAGCGAATATGTTCCTGCCGCGGACAAGCTGCCCGTGCGTCCCGGCGATGACATTTTTCTTTCCGTCAAGAAACTGAATGTTGCACTCCGCCGCACCGGCATCTCCCACAGGAAGATACATGACCTGAAAACTGCTCCATGGGATCTTCTTCTCGTCCCGGAACAGTTCAATGGTCCCGAAACTGCCGTATGGTTTCGTGTAGACATCTGTTCTTTCATCATAGGTCAGCTGCTCCAGCTGGCCGGTCATCTGTTCATACGTAAACCAGTAAGTAAATCCCGGAGGATGCGCGATGCACCAGGCAGCTGCCGCGCTGAACAGCACGGCCAGGATCAGGCCTGTCAGATGCCCTTTCCAGTAAGCATGCAGTTTTTCAAGCATTATTCCATCTCCAGTAAAAATCTGCGGAGCGCGTCCTTCCAGTCGGGAAGGGGTTCAAAACCGTTTTCGACCAGTTTTTTCTTATCAAGTCTGGAGTTGAACGGCCTTTTTGCTTTCGAGATACCGTATTCGCTGGTAGTCACGGGAAGTACTCTGACATGGTCCTCGTCATATTCCGGATGTCCCAGCGCCACGGCCTGACGGAAGATCTCCCTGGTGAAATCGTACCAGCTGATATATCCCCCTTCATTTGTCGCGTGATAATAGCCGTATTTTTCAGTTTCGATCATGTCGACTAGCAGTCTGGCCAGGTCGTACGTATAGGTCGGCGTGCCGATCTGATCATTCACCACGCGCAGGGTGTCATGTGTCTTTGCCACCTGGAGCATGGTCCGGATGAAATTCTTTCCGTTTCGTCCGAATACCCAGGCGATCCTGACGATAAAGTATTTCTCAAGGTTGCTGCTGACCGCAAGTTCCCCCTCCAGCTTTGTCTGTCCATAGATATTCAGAGGGCTGTACGCCTTGCAGTCCGGCTCCCATGGCTCTGTCCCCTGCCCGTCGAACACATAGTCGGTGGAGATATAGACCA
>CACZSG010000140.1 GCA_902783665.1 uncultured Lachnospiraceae bacterium
ATGACCGGGTGGCCAAGATCCTGGCCCAGGTACTGATCGTGATCGCGAACTATGTGCTGAGCAAGCTGTTCGTGTTCAAAAAATGAGTGGGACAGCAGGGACGTTCGCCTGTGGGACAGTAGGGACGTTCGCCTGTGTCCCATTTTTAAAAAATGGGACACAGGCGAACGTCCCTACTGTCCCACCTCTGACTCATTAACAAAAAGCGGATGTAAATCTTCAAAAAGAGATTTACATCCGCTTTTTTGTATGATAGAATTCAAAATACAACATCTAACAAAATGAAATATTTCATATATCATATGAGAAAGGAAGGCGCACCATGAGCAGCAGTACGGAAGACCTTTTCCCTGCCCTTCGGTCCCGCCTGATGGCCCGCCTGGAGGAATGCCGTGAGACAAGGGAGGAGGAGATCCTCCGGATGATCGATGACCTGCTTCTTCAGGCCAGGGAGGAAATGTATATTCCCCTGTCCGCAAGAGGAGAGCTTCGCCATATGCTGTTCAATTCGGTGCGCCGTCTGGACATTCTCCAGGAGCTGATCGATACCCCGGGCATCACGGAAGTGATGGTGATCGGACACCGGAAACTGTTTATTGAAAAAGAGGGCAGACTGTACCAGTGGGACAAACAGTTTGCCTCCCGTGAAAAACTGGAGGATATCGCCCAGCAGATCGTGGCCGGCTGCAACCGGATTGTAAATGAGTCGGTTCCCATCGTGGATGCAAGGCTGGCGGACGGTTCCAGGGTGAACATCGTCATGCCGCCGGTGGCGCTGGAAGGACCGGTCATCACGATCCGACGCTTCCCGGAACATCCCATCACGATGGACCAGCTGATCCGCCTGGGGTCTGTCACGGAGGAAGCTGCAGAGGAACTGCACCGGCTGGTGGCAGCCGGATACAATATCTTTATTTCCGGAGGGACCGGCTCCGGGAAGACCACCTTCCTGAACGCGCTCTCGGCGTTTATCCCGGAGGAGGAGCGCATCATTACCATCGAGGACAACGCCGAGCTGCAGATCCTCGGAAAAGAAAATCTGGTGAAGCTGGAGGCCAGAGGGGCCAATGCGGAAGGGGAAATGGCGGTGACCATCAGGGATCTGATCCGCACCAGCCTTCGGATGAGGCCTGACCGGGTGATCATTGGTGAAGTCCGCGGCGGGGAAGTGGTGGATCTGCTCTCCGCCATGAACACAGGCCATGACGGCTCACTGTCCACCGGTCATGGAAACAGCCCGCGGGACATGCTGTCACGCCTGGAGATGATGTTTCTGATGGGCATGTCGGATGTGCCGCTGGCCGCCATCCGGCGCCAGATCGCCTCGGCCATCGATATTCTGATCCACCTGCAGCGGTTCAGGGACAGGTCCCGCCGGGTGGCCCAGATCGTGGAGGTGACCGGGTTCGATACACAGACAGGAGAGATCACAACAAGGGTGCTGTATGAATTTGAGGAGGAGATGACGGTTGAACAGGAAGAGAAAAATGCCTGTCAGAAGGAAGACGGCCTCCGTCGGAAGACGGGGACGGTCATCGGAAGACTCAGGAAAAGGAACAGCCTTTCCCAGACGGAAAAACTTGTCCGTGCCGGTTTTAGCTTATGCGGCACTGTTCCTGGTGCTGGATGTGGTGATCAGCCTGCTGTTCTTTGATTCTCTTCCGGCTGCCGCTGTTCTGGCCGGAGCATACCCCTTTTACCGCAGGATCACGAAGGACCTTATCCTGAAAAAGGAACTGGGGGAAGTCCGGGGACAGTTCCTGGATGCCATGCAGATCACCGGCGCGAACCTTCAGACAGGCTATTCCATAGAAAACGCGGTCTCCGAGACCGTATCGGAGCTGAAGCGGATCTATCCGGAGGATGCCTGTATGGTGCGGGAATTCTCCTATATGCGTACGCAGCTGGCCCTGAACCGTACGGCGGAGGAGCTGTTCCTGTCCCTGGCGGAACGGTACCGCGTGGAAGAGATCGAAACTTTTGCGCAGCTGTTCCAGACGACCAGACGCACCGGCGGAGATCTGGTGCTGATCGTCCGGAATACGGCGGTCTCGATGCGGCAGAGAATGGAGACGTCCAGGGAGATCGAGACGATCCTTTCCGGCAAAGTCATGGAACAGAATGTCATGAGCCTAATGCCGCTGGTGATCCTGGCCTACGTGCGTCTGTCGTCCCCGGAATTCATACGCCCGGTGTATCATAACCCGGCCGGCATCTGCGTGATGAGCATCTGCCTGGCCGTGTACGCGGCGGCCTGGATGTGGGGGAGAAAGATTGTGGATATTCGTGTATGAGAATGGACATAAAAACAATGGAAAAAGATAAGATGGAAAGGAAAAACGGAACGCCTGAAAAAAGAGAAGTTTTTTACGGATACAATTCTGAAAGATCCAGATCAGAAATGAATAAATCAGGAGCGCATAAATCAGAATCCCTTAAATCAGAAGCACATAAATCAGAACTCCGTAAATCAGGGAAACGGTTCTTCCTGTGGTACAGAACAGCCGAAGCCCTGACGGACCGGCTGAAACTGTGGAAACGAGGGGGCAGAAACAGCCAGCTGGCAGGAGAACTGAAGGATCTGCATCTGGGGGATGCCGGTCAGGCAAGGGCTTATTATATCCGGAAGATCCAGCTGGCGCTGACAATTCTTTCGGCCGGTCTGCTTCTGAGCCTTTCAGGCCTGCTGATGTCGGTTTTCGAGGACAGGGAGGTGGCAGAACAGCGCCTGGAACGCCCCGGATATGGGGAAGGGGCAAGAACAGAAAACCTGGAAGCTCTGGTGGGAGACCCCTCGGCACCGGAGATGGAGGAGACGCTTCCTGTCACGGTCCATGGCCGTACGTACACGGAAGCAGAGAAAAAGAAACTTCTGGAGAAGGCTGTCGAGGAACTGACGGCGCTGGTTCCGGGAGAAAATGATACCCTGGACGAGGTCCGCCGGGACCTTGTGTTTCCGGAACGGCTTCAGGGCGGCGCGGTCCTTGCCTCCTGGATCACCAGTCCCTACGGGGTCCTGGATGCGGACGGAAGCATTCTGCAGGCGGAAGAGGAGGAAGGGATCCTGGTGGAGATACAGGCCTGCCTTTCCTGCGGGGAGAGGGAAATGATGCACTCTTTCTTTGCCCGGATCTATCCGCCCGACCGGACGGAGCGGGAACAGCTTCTGGCGGCCGTCAGCAGAAAGGTACGGGAAGCGGATGAGCGGGATGCCGCGAAGACTTCCCTGCAGCTGCCATCCAGTGTTGACGGAAAACCGGTCCGCTGGCAGTATCCATCGGAGAACAGCGGCGCGCTTCTTGCTTTTCTGACACTTCTGTGCCTGGCCCTCTTCTGGACCGGCTCAGACGAACGGATCCACCAGAAAGCAAAGGAACGGCAGCAGGAGCTGACCATGGACTATCCCGAACTCCTGTGGAAAATGGTGATGCTGTTGGGAGCCGGAATGACGATCCGGGGCTCATTTCAGAAAATGAATATGCAGTATCAGTCCGCGGCGCGCTCCGGAAAAAGATATCTCTACGAGGAGATCGGTGTCCTTTGCTACGAGATGAACAGCGGGATCCCCGAAACGCAGGCCTATGAACGGTTCGGAAGAAGGTGCGGAAACCCGGAATACATCCGTCTGTGTTCCTATCTCTCACAGAACCTGAAGAAGGGAGCGAAAGGCCTGCAGGATTTCCTGGAAACAGAAGC
>CACZSG010000141.1 GCA_902783665.1 uncultured Lachnospiraceae bacterium
CGGATCTCGCGGATGGCGCCTGCAACGTCCATGGTAATGGTTCCGTTCCGCGGCGAGGGCATCAGTCCCATCGGTGCAAGGATCTTTGCCAGACTTCCGACAGTGCCCATCACGTCAGGTGTTGCAATGCTCACATCAAAATCCGCCCAGCCTTCTTCACGGATCCGTCTCAGCGTTTCCTCGTCCGATACATAGTCAGCCCCTGCATCAATGGCTTCCTGCAGTTTATTCCCCCTGGCAAAGACCAGGATTTTTGCCGGAACGTCTTTGTGGTCTGCCTGTCTGCGTTTTTCCGCCCGCCACTGCCGGTTCTGTGAAAGCAGTTCCTGAAGCTTCTGCTGGTCTGCCGGGCTCTGGCAGAATCGCCTTGCCAGAAGGAAGGCGGAATTCTTTCCCAGATCTGCCTCAGAACGGATCACGGAAGAAAGTTCCGTGACCTGCTGCTCTGCGCAGATGGCACATTCATGAAGAGAAAGCATGGACAGAGACGGGCTTCCGCTTTCCGCCAGCGCCTGGTAAGCCTTCTTCACATCCTCAAATTTCCCAAGGTACAGTTGGGCCTGCAGCTGCCGCAGGATATCTTCCGGTGTTTTTACACTCGCCGTTCCTGCTGCAGATACTCCGGATCCATCTTCCCTGCTGCCCGTCCCGAAGGTGCCGCCTCTGCCGGCAGTTCTCTGCTTTTCCTCCAGAAGCTCCCGCAGCGCCGCCTTCAGTTCCCTTTCCGAATTGATGCCGTCCTTGACCGCCTGCCGGTCCGGATTCAGGCCTGCCGGCAGGTCATACGGATCCATGCCCATGGCAAGGTAGCACAGCAGCAGACGGCCGCGCTGCTGCCCGGCCTGGTTTTCCCTTTGCTGGATCCACCGGAAGCGGGACCACTCATTCTTTACCCACCGGGATTCCATATTCTCCCGGCTGGTTCCCACAACAATCATCACCTTCGCGGACATAAGCGCTGAGATAATGTACGGTTCGTACACCTTCCCGGCAAAAAGCGCCCTGCTCCTGCGGGAATTGAAAACCTTCAGGCCCATCTCCGTCAGCCTGTCGTACAGTTCGGAGGCAATGTCGCTGTCCGTGGTGACGTGCCCGTCCCGGTTCTGTTTTACGCTGATAAATACATCGTACTCTGCCTCATGCCGCACCTTTCTGTACCTGTCCAGGATCTCGTCGATCTTCCCCAGTTCACGCAGGTACACTTCCCGCTTTTCCGGCTCTGTCTGGTCCAGCTTGCGCTTCAGGTCCCGCCGCACGGACAGTTCCTCGGGTGCCTTCAGGTCCGGATTCAGCAGAACGGGAACCCACGTGTCCGGTCCATCATTCTGATAGCTGATACAGTAATGGCACAGCATCAGGCGCCAGTATATTTCAATGTCGTCTTCCCCTTTGACGAGCACCTTGCGGTAATACTCCGCGGCTTTGTCGAACTCCCAGTCCTGCCGGAAATTCTCAGCCTGCTGAAGCAGCTGACGCAGCTCTTGCAGTTTTTCCTGTTCCTGCCGGCTCTGAAACTGCGTCAGGGCTTCGTTCGTTTCCTCAGCCTTCCTCTGCAGCGCGTCCGCCTTCTCCGTCAGGCTCTTCTGCTCGCGGTACAGCTTCATGATATCCGCTTCCATTCCGGCCAGCGTCTTTGATGCATCTTCCCCTGCTCTGTCCATGCGGTCAAGGGTCGACAAGGCAGAAAACAGTCTCTCCTCCGCGGCTTCTTTTGCCTTTCGGATGCTTTCCAGTTCCTGCTTCAGGGTTTCTTCTTTTTCTGAAGCAGCCTGCATCGCCGCAATGCGGCTCTCAAATTCCGCAGCCACAAGGGTCCGCCCGCACCTGGTGCACTTGACCAGGGTCTCTTCCCCTGTCAGCAGCACTTCGCTGCCGCAGTAGATACAGTGTTCAAGGTACTGATATGTCATAAGTTATCTCCGTTCTCAGACCGCTCTTTCTTCAAAAGATAGCATAATGTCTTACAACCCGTTTTGTTACAACAATTATCCTTCTATACCCAAAAAAACGCAACCGAAAATATCCGTCTGTAAAACAAGCCGCTGCTTCTGATCCAAAGATCCGACCTGTTCAAAACCCATCCCATCGTGTATGATAATCAGTGGGGTCAAACTCCGTTATAATTAAAATACAATCTTAATACAGCACTTAATTCAGATTTATTAAGGAGGCGTTCATGCGAACTTCCACCAAAATCATCCTCTCCGCAGCCGGGCTTGCTGCCGCGGCTTTTACGGGGCTCAGTTTTTTTGTCGCACATAACATTATGCACGGCCGCCGGC
>CACZSG010000142.1 GCA_902783665.1 uncultured Lachnospiraceae bacterium
ACAGGCCTACCTGGCATCCAGAAACATTCCTGTGATCGGGATCACCGGCAGTGTCGGGAAGACCAGCACAAAAGAGATGATCGCGGCCGTTCTTTCACAGAAATTCAGGACTCTGAAAACACAGGGGAATTTTAACAATGAACTGGGCCTTCCGCTGACCATCTTCCGGCTTCGGGACGAGGAGATCGCGGTCCTTGAGATGGGGATCAGCAATTTCGGTGAGATGCACATTCTTTCGGGTATCGCCAGGCCGCAGACCTGCGTGATCACGAATATCGGTCAGTGCCACCTGGAAAATCTGGGGGACCGGGACGGAGTCCTTCGGGCAAAATCGGAGATCTTCGACTATCTTCTGCCGGGGGGACATATCATTCTGAACGGCGATGATGACAAACTGGCATCCGTGCAGGAAGTAAAGGGAATCCGTCCCGTCTTCTTCGGTCTGGACGAGGAGAGCGACGTCTACGCGGACCATATTGAGACGCTGGGCCTTTCCGGCGTATTATGCTGTATTCATACGAAGATCGGGGATTTTTCGGCGACGATACCGATCCCTGGGATCCATATGGTCTACAATGCGCTGGCAGGGACAGCCGTCGGGCTTCAGTTCGGCCTTACCCTTGAGGAGATCAAGGCGGGCATCGAGAGCCTGGAGCCTGTTACGGGGCGTTTTCATATTATCAAGGCTGAACGCTGCACCGTGATTGACGACTGCTACAATGCCAATCCGGTCTCCATGAAGGCTTCTCTCGGCGTCCTGCGGGACGCGGTTGGCCGCAAGGTGGCGGTCCTGGGCGACATGGCTGAACTGGGAGCAGAAGAAAAAGAGCTTCACCGAGAGGTGGGTGAATACGCCGCGGGGCTTGGCCTGGATGTGTGTGTGACGGTGGGACCGCTGTGCCGTGAACTGGCTGCCGGCATACGTGCCGGGAACAGCCGCACGAAGGTGATCGAGATGGATACCCTTCAGGAACTGCTCCGCCAGATCGAGAACATTGTGAAGCCCGGGGACATGGTCCTGGTAAAAGCGTCGCACTGCATGCATTTTGAGAAGATCGTGGAGAAACTGACATGTATATCATAGCAGGACTGGGAAATCCTGGAAGCCGGTATGAACATACCCGTCACAACAGCGGTTTCGATGCCCTGGATCAGATCGCGGACAAGTACCGTATTCAGATTTCCACCAGAAAATTCAAAGGTCTGACAGGCACGGGAATGATAGAGGGCAGCAAGGTCCTGCTGGTAAAACCGCAGACCTACATGAATCTGTCCGGGGAATGTCTGCTGGAGGTATGCAGATATTATCAGGCGGACCCCGCGAAGGACCTGATCGTGCTTTGTGATGACATCAGCCTGGCACCCGGGCAGGTAAGGATCCGGATGAAGGGAAGTGCCGGAGGCCACAACGGGCTTAAGAATATCATTTCCCTTCTGCAGACCCAGGAGTTTATGAGAGTCCGTATAGGAGTCGGTGAGAAGCCTCCCGGATATGACCTTGCGGACTATGTTCTGGGGCATCCTTCAGCAGAAGAAGGTTCTGCCTGGGCGGAGGGCGTCAAAGATGCGGCTCTCGCGGCGGCCATGCTTACGACAGAGAGACCGGAACTCGTTATGAACCGTTTCAATACGAAAAAGGAATCGAATACATGAGAGCTTTTTATGCTCCTATGAAGGAGCTTGAAGGATTTCAGGAGCTGGAGAAAAAACTGGCCGGTGACTGCGGCATGCTGCAGGTCACCGGCTGTATTGATGCGCAGAAAAGCCATTTTATATACTGCCTGGGGCATGAGGTCCCTTACAAGGTGATCATTACCTACTCGGACCTCCGGGCGAAGGAACTGTACGACAATTACCGGCTGTTCGACAGGGATGTACTGCTGTTTCCGGCGAAGGACCTGATCTTTTTCCAGGCGGATATCCGGGGCAATCTTCTGGAACAGCAGAGGATCACCGTACTGAAGGCGCTGATCGAGCGGAAGGAGCTGACGGTCATAACGACAATGGCCGCCTGCATGAACCATCTCATCCCCTATGAATGGTGGAGCGACCGGATCCTGATCCTGGAAAACGAGGGCGAACTGGATCTGGATGCCCTGAAAGGTCAGCTGTGCATGCTCGGCTACGAAAGAACAGGGCAGGTGGAAGCGCCGGGACAGTTTGCTGTCAGAGGCGGTATTCTGGATATTTTCCCGCTTACGGAAGAGAACCCTGTGAGGATCGAACTGTGGGGGGACGAGGTGGATTCCATTCGGACGTTCGATGTGGAAAGCCAGCGTTCCATCGAGAATCTGGACTCGCTGTGGATCTATCCGGCGGCAGAGCTGCTTGCCGATGAAAAGCAGAGAGCGAAGGCATGCAAAAGGATCGAGTCTGAAGCCGCGAAAGCCGAAAAGCTTTTCCGTGACAGGAATAAACCGGAGGAGGCTGCGGCCGTAAAGACACTGCTGCAGCGCTGCAAGGACCAGCTGGAAGAAATGATGGAGCCCCTCGCCATGGAGGGATTTATCGATTATTTCTGCAGCACACCGGTCAGTTTCCTGGATTATTTTCCCGCGGACAGGACGCGGTTCTTTCTTGACGAACCGAACCGGCTGATCGAATCCGCCGGCGCGGTGGAACTGGAATTTTCCGAGAGCATGAAAAACAGGCTGCAGAAAGGCCTTGCGCTGCCCGGGGAGACCAATATCCTGTTCTCCAGCCAGGAGATCGCCGCCAGGCTCTGCAGAAGACACAGCCTGGGCCTTTGCACGCTTGAAAACGCGAAATCCCCCTGGACGGTGAAGGACAAGTTCTCGCTGACCGTGCACTCGGTAAGTCCGTACAACAACAGCTTTGAGCTTCTGGTCAAAGACCTGCATAAATGGAAGAAAGACGGATACCGCGTCATTCTGCTGGCCGCTTCCAGGACCAGGGGGCACCGTCTGGCGGAAGAGCTGCTTGCGGAAGGACTGACCAGCTATTATACAGAAGAAGAGACGAGAGAAGTGGGGCCGGGGGAGATCCTGACCACCTACGGCAACGCTAAAAGGGGATATGAATACCCGCTGATCCGTTTTGTTGTGATCACGGAGAGCGATATCTTCGGTCAAAAGAAAAAACCCCGGAAAAAACAGCGCAGGTATGAAGGAAAAGAGATCAGCAGCTTTTCGGACCTGAGTCCCGGGGACTATGTGGTCCATGAAAATCACGGACTCGGGATCTACCGGGGGATCGAGAAGATCACCGTGGATCACGTGATCAAGGACTACATGCGCATTGAGTACGCCCAGGGAGGGACATTATATGTCCCGGCTTCCGGGATGGATGTCATTCAGAAATACGCGGATGCGGACGCAAAGAAACCGAAGCTGAACAGACTGGGCGGGCAGGAATGGAACCGCACCAGGAGCAGAGTAAAAAGCGCTGTCCGCGAGATCGCGCAGGATCTTGTCCGACTGTATGCGGCCAGATCCCGCCCGGAAGGGATCCACTACGGGGAGGACACCGTCTGGCAGCGGGAGTTTGAGGAAATGTTCCCCTTTGAGGAGACAGAAGACCAGCTGAAGGCGATCGATGCCGTGAAATCCGATATGGAAAGCGGAAAGATCATGGACCGCCTGATCTGCGGAGACGTGGGCTTCGGAAAGACGGAGATCGCCATCCGTGCCGCGTTCAAGGCAGTGCAGGAAGGGAAACAGGTGGCATACCTGGTGCCGACTACCATCCTGGCGCAGCAGCATTACAATACCTTTGTGCAGCGGATGAAGGATTATCCTGTCAGGGTGGACCTGATGTGCCGCTTCCGGTCGGCAGCCGAGCAGAAAAAGACCACAGCGGACCTGAAAAAGGGACTGGTGGACATTGTGATCGGTACCCACAGGCTCCTGTCCAAGGATGTGGAGTTCAAGGATCTGGGGCTTCTGGTCATCGACGAAGAGCAGCGGTTCGGAGTGACGCACAAGGAAAAGATCAAACAGCTGAAACAGGATGTGGATGTCCTGACTCTGACGGCCACCCCCATCCCCAGGACGCTTCATATGAGCCTGGTAGGCATCAGGGATATGAGCGTGCTGGAGGAGGCTCCCCAGGAAAGGGTGCCCATACAGACCTATGTCATGGAATACAACGAAGAAATGGTCAGGGAGGCTGTCAGCCGGGAACTGGCCCGCGGAGGACAGGTGTACTATGTCTACAACCGGGTCAGCCATATTTCGGAGATGACGGCAACGATCGCTGCCCTTGTGCCTGAAGCCAGAGTCTCATTTGCCCACGGACAGATGAAGGAGCGCGAACTGGAGCAGATCATGTTTGATTTTATCAACGGTGATATCGATGTTCTGGTCAGCACGACCATCATAGAGACCGGACTCGACATACCGAACGTGAATACCATGATCATTCATGACGCGGATACCATGGGCCTGTCACAGCTGTATCAGCTGCGCGGCCGCGTGGGCCGTTCCAGCAGGACAGCCTATGCGTTTCTGATGTACCGCCGGAACAAACTGCTGAAGGAGGTGGCGGAAAAACGGCTCTCCGCCATCAGGGAGTTTACGGAGCTTGGCAGCGGATTCAAGATCGCCATGAGAGACCTGGAGATCCGCGGGGCCGGAAATCTGCTGGGAAGCGAACAGAGCGGCCACATGGAGGCAGTGGGCTACGACCTGTACTGCAAGATGCTGAACGAGTCCGTTCAGGAGGTGCAGGGTATCCGCCAGCCGGAGGAGAACTTCGAGACTTCCATCGATGTGGATCTGGATGCCTATATTCCGGACAGGTATATCAGCAGCGAAAGCCAGAAGCTGGATATTTACAAGCGGATCGCCGCGATAACGACATCCGAAGAATACGACGACATGCTGGAAGAGCTGATCGACCGTTTCGGGGAACCGCCGAAACCAGTCCTGAATCTTCTGCGCGCCGCATCTTTGCGCGCGGCGGCCCACAGGCTGTACATCACCGACCTTACCCAGAAAGGAAATGAGCTGAAACTGGTCATGTACGAAAAACCGAAGATCAGGACAGAGAATATAGATCCTCTTCTGAAATATTACCGGGGAAGGCTGAAGATCACGGTTGCGCCGAAACCGTATTTTACCTATACGCTGCCCAATACCGCACAGGATATCCTGCAGACCGTGCAGGAACTGCTGGCGGCCATGGAAGTGCTTTCGGCATGATATCCGATTTCCGGCACCTTCGGAAGAAGGAAACCTCTCCTGCCTTGCATATTTTAGTGTAAAAAAGCATTGCAGGATCCCCGGAAAAAGGGTATAATCAAAAACTGTGAAAATATGCTTTTAGTCACAGGAGGTCCATATGAAATTCCATTTGAAAAGAGCAGCGGCGGTCATGCTGGTTACTTCAGTTGCAATCGCTTCCGTGTCTGGCTGCTCGAACAAAGAAAAAGATACATTTGATGCTGCGAAAACGGCGATCACCTTCAACGGAGAGGAAGTCCCGGCAGGACTGCTCCAGTTTGCGACTCACTACATGCAGTCACAGTACGAGACCATGTACGCAAGCTACTTCGGCTATGAAGGCGTCATCAACACTGATGTGTTCGGTTCCGGGCAGACACTTGGAGACAGCATTAAGTCCACGGCTGTTACAGAGCTTGAGCGTCTGATCGCAGCGGAACAGAAAATGGGTGAGTACGGTGTCGAGCTTACCGAGGAGCAGAAGACCGCGGCCGCGGCAGCTGCTGCAGCTTTCATCTCCGCCAATGACGCGGAAGTGATGGCAAAAATGGGAGCTACACAGGAAACCGTAGAGCGCTATCTGGTGCTGCAGGCAGAGAATGTTGTCATGCAGGAAGCCATGAAAGCGGATGTGGACCGCGAAGTCTCCGATGAGGAAGCTGCCCAGCGCCGCATCCACTATACCCTGTTCTCCACCGGTACCGAGAAGGAAGAAGCAGAGACCGAGACTGAATCAGAGCTGTATGACGATGTCGTTGCGGTTGAAGCCGAGACAGAACCTGAGACAGAACCTGAGACATCAGCGGATCTTGTAAAGAAAGAAGCTTCCAAAACAGGAGCAGCTGCTGAGACAGAGCTGTTTGTCGAAACAGAACAGGATGTTATTGCCGAGACCGAGACGGAGGAACCGGAAACTGAAGATCCGGAGACCGCCGCTGCAAAAGAACGTGCTTATAATAAAGCTATGGCGATGATCCATCTGGTGAAATCCGGAGTCGATTTCGAAGCGGCTTCCGCTCAGATCAGTGAAAGCGCATACACCAACACCATCACCTTCGGTGAGGATGATGAGTCGACCAGAAAAGAACTGATCGAGGCTACAAACGGTCTGCCGGACGGCACACTTGTAGAGACGCCTGTTGAAGTTTCCACCGGATACTATGTTGTCTATCTTGATACTCAGCTTGACAGAGAAGCAACAGATGCCCGTAAAGAGGAAATTATTCAGGAACGTGAGAACGCTCGTGTGGAAGAACTGTATACACAGTGGATCGACGAAGCGGATCTCACCGTGGACGAGGAAGTTCTCGCAGCGATTGTCTTCGATTATTCACTTCGCATGAATATGGAGACCGAGGCCGCGGAAGCGGAGACGGATGCTGCCGAAGCACAGACAGATCTTGCTGAAGCACAGACAGACCTCGTTGAAGTTCAGACAGAGCTTGTCGAAGCACAGACAGAGCTGGTCATCGATGACGTGGAAGCGGAGACCGAACCGCTGACCTGAGTGGTGAACGGCAGATCTGCCGGCTGACTGATGGCTGGTCTGCTAATTGGTTCGTTATATAGGAAATATCAGGGGCTGCTGCATGAATATGCGACAGCCCCGGATTGTATCATCAGAAAAGACGCGGAGCTGACAGTCAGAAGAATCAGATATAAGAAACAGGCATTAACAGACAGAAAAGGGAAAGACAGGATGCACAGCATTTATCTGATCGGCTTCATGGGCGCGGGGAAATCTGCAGTAGGCAGAGAACTGCAAAGAAGCTTTGGAATGAAAACAGTTGAAATGGATGCCCTTATCGAAGAACGGGAGCAGATGTCAATTTCGGAGATCTTCCGGGTAAAGGGCGAAGCGTACTTCAGGGAACGGGAGACAGAGCTGCTTGGGGAGACCGGGAGTGAAGAAGGACTTGCCATATCCTGCGGCGGAGGAGCAGCCCTGAGAGAAGAAAATGTGGCCGTCATGAAACACCATGGATATGTTGTCTATCTTGAGACCAGACCCGAAACCGTCTATGAGAGAGTAAAAAACAGCCATTCACGGCCGCTGCTTGAAGGGAATATGAATATCCCGTATATCACCTCCTTGATACAGAAAAGACGTCCGTTCTATGAAAAGGCGGCAGATATAACTGTCCGCACGGACGGTCAGTCACCGGAAGAGATCTGCCGGGAGATCATGAAAGAGATCAGGAAAACAGAAGGGACCCCAGGGGAGAGTATATGAGCGAAGAAAGGCATGGAAGCCGCTACGCAGATAAGCAGGCTAAAGATGCTGCCGCTGAACAGGCGGCAAAAGCAAAAGAACTGGAAAACGAAAAAGAAAATGCCGAACGTCAGCGTCTGCAGGAAGCAATGGATGCGGAAAAATACAGCCGCTACGGGAAGGAACGGGAAGGAAGCCTGAACCAGAAAACGGTTCAAAAACCGGATCAGAAAACGGTTCAAAAATCGGATCAGAAAACAGATCAGAAATCAGATCAAAAATCAGATCAGAAAGCAGATCAGAAAACAGATCAGGAAGAGAAAAAGCCTTTCCTGAAGAAAATATTCTGGAACCGTTATAAAACGGCTGCCGTGGTGGTATGTGTCGTTCTGGCGGCCGCCTATGCAGGAGCAGGCAGCTATTACCGGAAGCATTTTTATGATAAAACGGAAATATTCGGACTGGACTGCAGCCATAAAACCCTGGAGGAAGTAAAAGCAGCCATTTCCGAAAAGCTGGGCACCTATCAGCTGACTGTTTCGGAACGGGACGGAGCCGAAGAAGTCCTGACTGCCGGACAGATCGGGCTTTCCTTCAAAGACGACGGAAGTATCGACCGCATGCTGGAGCAGCAGAAAGCCTGGGCATGGCTGTTCCTGAACGGAAAAGAACATGTGGACAGTACTTCCATAGGCTTTTCCTATGAGAAAGACAAGACAGAAAATGCCGTCATGAGCC
The DNA here is from genome assembly GCA_902783665.1 of uncultured Lachnospiraceae bacterium. Lineage (GTDB taxonomy): Bacteria > Bacillota > Clostridia > Lachnospirales > Lachnospiraceae > Choladousia. The sequence continues at coordinate 8,134 of CACZSG010000142.1, forward strand.
TGAACTGCTTCCGGGAGGAACAGACAGTGGCGCCGGAAGACGCATTTCTTGAAGTGACGGAAGAAGGATATCAGATCGTGCCCGAAATAGAGGGGAACACGCTGGATCCGGAAAAGACCCTGGCCGCGGTAAATGAGGCCCTTGACAAAGGACTGGAAACCGTTTCTCTTGAGCAGGAGGACTGTTACGAGAAACCCGGCAGAGTCAGCACGGATCAGGACCTGGTGGATGAGATGAACGCGAAAAATGCTGTGACCTCGGCCAGGATCACCATGGATTTCGGCGATGAGCTGGTGACAGTGGATCCGGTCCGCATGGATGACTGGCTGGTACGTCTTTCAGACGGAAGCTATGCGGTAGATGACCTGAAGGTGGAGGAGTTTGTTCAGGAACTGGCGGAAAAATACGACACTTTCGGTCTTCCCCATACGTTTACGACCGCGTACGAGACCACGCTGACCCTGTATGACGGGGACTACGGATGGCTGATGGACAGGGACGAGACGCTGCTGGAGCTTCTTCAGGGGATCAACGAGGGATTCCGCGGAGAACTGGAGCCTTCTTATGTGTACAGCGCGATGCACAAAGGAAAAGATGATATTGGGGATACCTATGTGGAAGTCTGTATTGAAGATCAGCGTATGATGCTGTTTTCGGACGGAGAGTGCATTGTGGATACCCCCGTGGTCACCGGGAATCCGAACCGCGGAAACGCGACCCCTTCCGGAGGGGTATGGGCCATCGATGCCAAGATGGAAAACTATACGCTTGTCGGACAGGGTTACCGGGTGCCTGTATCGTTCTGGATGCCTTTCAACGGCAACGTGGGAATCCATGACCTGAAGAGCCGCTACTATTACGGAAGTACCATCTATCTGACGAATGGTTCGCATGGCTGTGTCAATACTCCCTACGAGGCAGTGGAGACGATCTATCATCATGTTTCTATCGGAACACCGGTCATTGTATATAAGAGCCCTTACGAGGCCTGACGGACGCGTTCCGGGGTGTGTGTTATGAAAAAAGAGAAAAAGGAAAAACTGGAAAAAAAAGAAAACAAAGAGAAAAAAGAAAACAGGCCTGAAAAAGAAAAAAAGGGCAATAAAGATAAAAAAGACAAAAAGATAAAAAAAGAGAAGAAGAAAAACAAGGATAAGAAGTTCGATGCAGAAAAGCTGTACGATGCAGAAAAGCAGTATGAAGCAGAAGAACAATATGAATCAGAAAAGCAGTACGAAGAAGAAAAATATGATTCGGAAAAGCTGTACACTGAAGTAAAAAAGAACAATACAGCAGATAAGAAAAAAGATACTGCAGATAAGAAAAAAGATAGTGCAGATAAGAAGAAAGATACCGTAAAGAAGGACGATACAGCAAAGAAGAACAGTTCAGTCCGGGCGAAGAGGACCGTTGAAATAACAGACTCAGACGAGAAGGTCCTGGTGCTCTTCCAGACACTTGGAGACGCATCACGCCTGGAGATCCTTCGACTTCTCAGGGAGAACGGTGAAATGTGCGGTACGGATCTTCTGGAGAAGGTGTCCGTGGTTCAGTCGACCCTTTCACATCATATGAAGACGCTGACGGAAGCGGGAATCGTGACGGAAAGAAAGAACGGCAGAAAGACCATCTATCAGATCAACGGTGCGGTACTTCAGCAGGCCGGGGCATATCTGGGACGGATGGCGCAGTCGGGCAGGACGTCAAAGACGGGCCGGAAGAGTACGGAAAGAACGGAGAGTTGAGACCATGCAGGAGAAGAACAGACGGAGAAAGGATGTCATTCAGGGCGAGGATCTTGGGGGCAACTGGAGCCAGACGTGGGAAAGACAGCCGGTCCGGGATGAGAAGCGCCTGACAGCCGCGCAGCGTATGCTTCTGTGGATGGATATCATCCTGGCGCTGTGCCTTGCCGGCATGGGCGCGTACTGGTTTCTGATAATCAGGCATTGACGAAGCCGTGCTTCTGATGATATAAAAATGAGACAGAAAGAGAAAGGAAGTAGACAGGATGTCAATCAGCAATACAGACAAAAAGATGAGGGACGTGCGGCTTGAGGAACTGGTAAAGTATTGTATGATTTCCGGTTCGATTGATCAGAGCCTTTACGGCAAATATGATGTGAAACGGGGACTTCGCGAATCCGACGGAAAAGGAGTCCTGACAGGTCTTACCGAGATCTCTGATGTCGTAGCATTCAGGATGGAGGACGGTGTGAAAACGCCGATCGACGGTGAACTCTATTTTCAGGGATATAATATCATGGACCTGAAGGAGGGCTTTTCCGGAAGAAAATTCAATTTTGAGGAGATCACCTATCTGCTCCTCTTCGGCGCCCTTCCGAACAGGACGCAGCTGAATGCCTTTATAGAGATACTCAGCCAGTTCAGGGAACTTCCCAGCAAGTTTGTAAGAGACGTCATCATGAAAGCGCCCAGCTCTGACATCATGAATGCCATGCAGAAGAGCGTTCTGACACTGTATTCCTACGACGGCAATCCGGATGACATTTCTGTCCCGAATGTGCTGAAACAGTCTCTTGGACTGATCGCAACTTTCCCGCTGATCGCCGTTTATGCATATCATGCATATCAGCACTATCATAATGATAAAAGCCTGGTGATCCGGTATCCGGATCCGGAGCTGTCCACGGCTGAGAATATCCTGAGGATGCTGCGCAGTGACGGCCAGTATACCGAGCTGGAAGCAAGGGTTCTGGATATCGCGCTGGTGATCCATGCGGAGCATGGCGGCGGTAACAACTCCACTTTCACCACCCATGTCGTATCCTCCACGGAGACAGATACCTATTCGGCTATTTCCGCATCTCTCGGTTCTCTGAAGGGCCCGAAACACGGAGGAGCCAACCTGAAAGTTGAAAACATGTTCGAGGACATCAAGGAACATGTAAGAGACTGGGAAGATGAAAAAGCGTTGGAGGATTATCTTTTTCAGATCATCGAAAAAAAGGCTTTTGACAGAAAAGGCCTTATCTACGGAATGGGACATGCAGTATACACCCTTTCCGACCCCAGAGCAGTCATTCTGAAAGAGTATGCCAGGAATCTTTCGGTCGAGAAAGGCAGAGAGAAAGAGTTCGCCCTTTATGAAAATGTGGAGCGCATCGCTTCCCGGCTTCTCACCAGCCGAAAGAACCTGCATAAGCCCATCTGCTGCAATGTGGACTTCTACAGCGGATTTGTCTATTCCATGCTTGGAATACCGAAACAGCTTTATACGCCTATTTTTGCCATGTCAAGGATCTCCGGATGGAGCGCACACCGCATCGAGGAACTGGTGAATGCCGGAAAGATCATTCGCCCGGCCTATATGTATGTGGGCCATCACAGACCTTACGTGACCATAGAGGACAGATAATATGGATCATGCCAGAGAACATCTGGAACAGATAGAACAGAAGATTCAGGAAAAACTCCGTCAGACGGAGGCCTCTATTCTTGCCGGCGAGCAGGAAGTGGAGGATATGCATGAATACTACTGGCTGAATTATACTGAGATGGATCAGTACGGCTATGAGGATTTTGACAACCAGCAGGCACTGCTGAACCAGATCAATGCCAACCAGGCGCTTCTTGAGCAGAAGAAGCGCCTGAAAAAAATGCTTGATTCACCTTATTTCGGACGTATAGACTTTGTCTATCAGGGAGAGGAAGAACCGGAGACCTTCTATATCGGGATCCATAATTTTGCCCCCAAACAGGGAGGCATTCCCCTGATCTATGACTGGCGTGCGCCTGTATCGGCCCTGTTCTACGATTATGACCGTGGGCCTGCCGGATATGATGCGCCTGCAGGAAGAATGGAAGGAGAGATCCTCTCCAAGTGGCAGTATAAGATCAGCCGGGGCAAACTGGTCTACGCTTTCGAAAGCGACGTGAAAATTGATGACGAAGTGCTTCGAAGGGAACTCGGGAACGGCTCGGACGCCCAGTTGAAGACCATCATCAATACCATCCAGAAAGAGCAGAATGCCATCATCAGGAACACAAAAGACCGGATCCTGATCGTGCAGGGGGTCGCGGGGAGCGGCAAGACCTCGGTGGCGCTGCACCGTGTCGCCTACCTTCTCTATCATGACAGAGAACATCTGAAGGCCCGCAATGTCCTGATCCTCTCACCGAACAGTGTTTTTTCCGACTATATCTCCCATGTGCTTCCGGAACTGGGTGAGGAAAACATCCGTGAGATGAGCTTCGACCTGTTTGCCTACAGAGAACTGAACGCTTTTGTCGCGGACTGTGAAGACCGTTATTATGAAATAGAGCGGTCTCTCTGGTCGGAGAGGACCCTCGGGACCGCTTCCGGGGGCAGGTTCGCGGATGACAGACAGCTGGCCTGCGACCTCCGCGAGTACGCGCTGCTGGCCGAAGATGATCTGATGGATTTCCGTTCCTTCAGCTTTAAAAAATTCAGGGTCCAGGAAGAGAAGATGACGGACCTGTTCTACAACCGTTTTCCGGACATACCGCTTCTTGGCCGAATGAAGGCTGTGGGGGAATACCTGGTGGACGAGTACGAGACGCTTCACGGCACTTCGTTCAGCGAAGAGGACCTGGAACAGATCATGGAGCGGTTCGACCGGATGTACAGAACAACGGACCTGTACAGGATCTACCGCGATTTCCTGGATCAGTACGGTTACCCGGTGGTTCCCGATGTGCCGAAAGAGAAGCGGATCCTTTCCTATGAACATGTTTATCCGATGCTGTATCTGAAGATCCTTCTTTTCGGAAGCAGAAAGCACAGCCAGATCCGGCATCTGGTAATTGACGAAATGCAGGATTATTCCTATCTGCAGTATCTGATCCTCGGGAATCTTTTCCAGTGCCCCATGACCATCGTGGGCGACAGGATGCAGACCATGGAGGCCAGGATGGTGGATGTTACGTCCTTCCTCCCGGAAATATTCGGAAGGCATCTGCGCACCATAGAACTGAACCGCAGCTACCGCAATACGGTGGAGATCGCATCCTATGCGAAACAGATCGGGCAGGACATGGAAATGAAACTGTTCGAACGCCATGGTTTTCCGGTGCAGACAGAAGAGTTCGCGGATCTGGAGGAGGCCGTAAAAGCCGCCTGGGAGATCTGCAGGGACATGGAGCCCGGGGCATCAGCCGGAATCCTGCTGATCAGCGAGGATGAGGCAAAGGAAGCCTTCAGCATCATAAAAGGGCTGAGAGAGGAGTCGGGGGAAGAAGAGCGCGCTGTCCACTATATCGACAGGGATACTTCCACCTTCGGACGGGAGATCAACGTCACCTCCTTCTACCTCGCAAAAGGCCTGGAATTCGACCAGGTGGTCATGATCCATCAAAAAAGAAACGGCGACATGCCGCTTCACAGACAGGCGGAATTCATCTGCGCGACCAGGGCCATGCACCGGCTGTACGATTTCAGCTGGTGACAGACAAAAGTGGTTTCCCGGTGTGAAACGGTTGTTTTTCCCGGTCGTTTGTGATATATTTTTTCCATTACGTGCAGTCAGGAGAAAGAAGCTTTATGGAAAACGAAAAAACCGTAGTTTCAAGAAATTTCATTGAACAGTTCATCGACAAGGATCTGGAGGAAGGGGTCTACACGACCGTACATACCCGTTTCCCGCCGGAACCGAACGGATATCTGCATATCGGCCATGCCAAATCCATTCTTCTGAATTATGGACTGGCAAAAGAGTACAACGGGAAATTTAACCTCCGTTTTGACGACACGAACCCGACAAAAGAGAAAACAGAGTATGTTGATTCCATCATCGCCGACGTAAAATGGCTTGGCGCTGATTTTGAGGACCGTCTTTTCTTTGCCTCCAACTATTTTGAGCAGATGTACGAGGCAGCGGTTAAACTGATCAAGGAAGGGAAAGCCTATGTCTGTGACCTGACTCCGGAGCAGATCCGCGAATACAGAGGCACCCTGACAGAACCGGGAAAAGAAAGTCCCTACAGAAACAGAAGCGTTGAGGAAAACCTGGAACTGTTCGAGAATATGAAAAACGGTATGTACGCGGACGGAGAGAAAGTCCTGCGTGCCAAAATCGACATGGCTTCACCGAACATGAACATGCGCGATCCCATCCTCTACCGTGTGGCTCACATGACCCATCACAACACCGGGGATGCATGGTGCATCTATCCGATGTACGACTTTGCCCATCCGCTGGAGGATGCCTTTGAAGGGATCACACATTCCATCTGTACCCTTGAGTTCGAGGACCATCGTCCGCTTTACGACTGGGTGGTGCATGAGGTAGGCCTTTTTGAGAATCCGCCCCGCCAGATCGAGTTCGCGAAGATGTATCTGACGAATGTCGTTACAGGAAAGCGCTATATTAAGAAACTGGTGGAACAGGGCATCGTGGACGGCTGGGACGATCCCAGACTGGTCACCATTGCCGCACTTCGCCGCCGCGGCTTCACTCCGGAATCTATCCGTAAATTTGTGGAGCTCTGCGGAGTCAGCAAGGGAAACAGCTCCGTGGATTACGCCATGCTCGAGTACTGCATCCGTGAGGATCTGAAGCTCAGCAGACCGCGTCTGATGGCTGTTCTGGATCCCGTGAAGCTGATCATAGACAACTATCCGGAAGGACAGATCGAATATCTGGATGTGGAGAATAATCTGGAGAATCCGGATCTTGGCATGCGTAAGGTACCCTTCGGAAGAGAGCTCTATATCGACAGAGAAGACTTTATGGAGAATCCGCCGAAGAAGTATTTCAGACTCTTCCCCGGAAACGAAGTCCGTCTGATGGGCGCTTACTTTGTGAAGTGCGAGAGTTTTGAAAAGAACGAGAACGGAGTGGTCACCGAGATCCACTGCACCTACGACCCCGAGACAAAATGCGGTTCCGGGTTTACAGGACGCAAGGTGAAGGGCACGATCCACTGGGTCTGCGCTGCCACGGCCGTACAGGCAGAAGTCCGTCTGTATGAGAACATCATCGATGAGGAGAAGGGAGTTTACAACGAGGACGGTTCCCTGAACCTGAATCCGAATTCTCTGGTCGTCCGCAAAAACTGCCCGGTAGAGCCTTGTCTTGCAGACGCGAAAGCATACGACAGCTTCCAGTTCGTCCGTCAGGGATTCTTCTGTGTGGATGCAAAGGACTCTAAAGAAGGTGCCCTGGTGTTCAACAGGATCGTTTCGCTGAAGAGCTCTTTCAAGCTGCCGAAGCCTGAATAAAATATCCGGCAATTGTAGCCTGAATAAAACAGATCCGGGATGCGGACAAAGCACAGGGATCTGCCGGCATGGGGTGTTCTCTTCATGCGGGAGGAATAAAAAATGAAACAGAATGAAAAGGGGGGCGCTGGTCATAAGCGCTCCCTTTATGATTTATCCATCACTCTGGATACAGATGCGGGAACGCCGCTGTATGAACAGATCTATCTCCATATAAGGAATGAGATCCGGCAGGGAAAGCTGTCGAAGGGGAGCCGTCTGCCTTCCACCAGATATCTGGCAGGCTACCTACAGATTTCAAGGACAACGGTGGATCTGGCATACAGCCAGCTGGTATCGGAGGGATATATTGAATCAAGTCCATACCGGGGCTACTATGTCTGCGGTCAGGAGGAACTGTATCATCTGGAACCTGCGGAGAGAATAACTCCTGTCAGGACGTCCGCCTCTGAAAAAACACTGTTCTGTGATTTCTCGCCCGCCGGCGTGGATCTGACCCATTTTCCCCATGCGACCTGGAGGAAGCTTTCCCGTGAGATCCTCACCGGGGAGGACCAGACCTTCCTTCAGCTGGGAGATCCCCAGGGAGAGCCGGAACTGAGGGAGACCATTGCCGGATATCTGTATCAGGCCAGGGGAATGAACGTGTCACCTGACCGCATTGTGATCGGCGCCGGAAATGATTTTCTGCTGCTGCTTCTGGTCACCATGCTGGGGACCGGCCTTACCTATGCCATGGAGAGCCCTACTTACCTGAAAGCCTGTGAGCTGCTGCGAAGCTTTTCCGGCAGGATCGCGGAGATCCCGAATGACAGTGCCGGCATGCTGGCGGATGCATTGAAAGAGAGCGGGGCGGATATCGCTTACGTGATGCCTTCTCATCAGTTCCCGCTGGGGACAGTGATGCCGGTGGGCAGAAGAATGCGTCTGCTGGAATGGGCAGCCGAAAAAGCGGACAGGTACATCATTGAAGACGATTATGACAGCGAATTCCGCTACAGAGGAAAACCAATACCTGCACTTCAGGGAATGGATATCTGCGATAAGGTCATCTATCTGGGCACCTTTTCAAAATCGATCGCCCCTGCGATCAGGATCAGCTACCTGGTCCTTCCGGAACAGCTGACAGAGCTTTACAGGCAGCGGGGAAGAAGAATATCCAGTACGGTATCAAGAATGGATCAGATGGTCCTGTGCGAATTTATCCGCGGAGGTTATTTTGAGCGGCACCTGAACCGTATGCGGTCTGTATACAAAAACAGGCATGATCTGCTCCTGGAAGAACTCAGGGATTTCCGCGAGATCCTCAGAATAAGCGGGGAGAATGCGGGCTCTCATATACTTCTGACCTTTCAGAACGGCATGACCGAGGAGGAAGCCGTCCGCCGCGCTGCAGAAGCCGGCGTAGGAGTATATGGGCTTTCAAGATACCTGATCAGCAGAAAAGAGGATACGGGAACCGTTCTTCTGGGGTACGCAACGGTGCAGGAAAACCAGATCCATGATGCCGTGCAGCTGCTGCGCGGAGCCTGGGGACTGAAATTTCATGAAAATGAAACAAATTAACTCTGTAAATTAACGGAAAATGTGTTATAATAAAGTTTAAGTTTGTGTTATATAATTGTTTCAAATGTGTGAACCACAATCAGACAGAGAGGTGTAAGGATGAAAACCGAAAAACACAGCAGATGGATAACAGCCTTTTTATCAGTTGCATTTCTGGTTCTCCTTCTGACCGCCGCCTTCCCGGGCATGGCAGAGGCAGCGAACACGGGATGGGTAAAATCCTCCGGAAAAGTCTATTATTATACAAATTCCGGGAAAAAGGTAAAAGGGCTTAAGAAGATCGGCTCCTACCATTACTATTTTGATAAAAATGGTGTCATGCAGACCGGCTGGAAGAACATGTCCGGGAAATACCGTTATTTCCAGGCGTCCGGTGCTCTCGGAAAAGCTGGACGCATGAAGATCAACCAGTTCCAGAATATCGGGGGCAAATACTTTTATTTCAATAAATACGGTGCCGTTGTCGCCGGTTTCCGCAAGATCAACGGAAAATACTACTACCTGAATACCAGCACCAAACTGGGCACGCGCGGTGCCGCGGTCCAGAGAAAATGGGTAAAGGTCAAAGGAAAACTCCGTTACTTTGCCGGAAACTGCTCCATGGCCCGGAATACCTGGGTGGGCAAGTATTATGTAAAGAGCGATGGCACAATTGTATACGGCTGGATCAAGCTTGGCGGTTACAAATACTACACCAACAAGAAAGGCGTCAGACAGACCGGTCTTGTGACCATCGGGAAGTACCAGTACTATTTCGATAAAAACGGAAGGCTGCTGACCAATACGACCGTTGACGGATATGTGATCAACGCCAAGGGAATCGCGACAAAAGCAGCTGAGGAGAAAGAGAATAATACAAAGGCCTCAGAAGAAGCCGCCAAGGCAGCTGAAGAAGCAGCAGCCGCTGCAAAAGCTGCAGCTGCCTTAACTTCCGGTTCGAAGCCGAAGGTCCTGGTAGTTGCAGGGCACGGTCAGGGAGATGTGGGAGCCTACTCCACCTGGGGATATGAGTACAAATATACCAGGGAATTCGCGAACCTGATCGTTCAGCGCCTGGAAGCGACAGGAAAAGTGGATGTGGACTTTTACAAGAACGGAAGCACCAGCTTCGATCTGTACCAGCAGCATAAATCGACGCTGAGTTCCATCTCCACCAAGATCACCGGAAAAGGCACCGTCAGGAAACAGGTGATCACGCTTTCGAAGAAAAATTCGAACATTCCGGTAATTGGAAATTATGATTATGTGCTGGAAGTCCATTTCAATGCCACCGCAGAATCAGCCAAGGATCCGAAAGGAAACGGGACCGTCAAAGGTTCCAGCTGGTACATCAACCAGTATAACAAAACCTATTCCATGGAGAACGCTGTTCTGAACAAGCTGGTTTCCGTCGGCTTCAAGAAATTCGGTACAGGCATTTATAAATCCGAAGGCCTTTATAACGCGAGGATCTGCCAGGAACTTGGCGTGGATTACGGACTTCTTGAAACCGCGTTCATCGATGACGGTGACGATATGAAGTTCTACAAAGCGCATAATAAGGAGATGGCCATTGCAGTAGCAGATACCATTTCAGCCTATCTGACAAAATAGCAGCATAAAAGCTCCTTAAAAAACACCGGGCGGCTCTGCCCGGTGTTTTAAACTGTAAGGATGACAGTCCTAGGGATATCAATATACTGGGTATCATTACACAGATCAGTATTATATGAATCAGAATTACATGAATCGGCATTACATGAATCAGCATTATATGAATCATCATTATATGGGAGGATAAACTGATATGGGATTCCATTTTTTTGCGGCGATCTCGCGCATGAAATATATAGACCGCTGGGCACTGATGAGAAACAGCAGGCAGGAGAACCTGTCAGAACACAGCAGCGAAGTAGCCATGATCGCGCATGCACTGTGCACCATCGGAAATGTCCGATACGGCAGAAACGCGGACGCGGATCTGGCGGCGCTCATGGGACTTTACCATGACGCATCAGAGATCATAACC
>CACZSG010000143.1 GCA_902783665.1 uncultured Lachnospiraceae bacterium
TGAAGCTGGTCGGTCAATTTTGGCACCCGATACCGTCAGCCAACAGATGATAAGTATCGATTAGTTCCTTATCACTGTTAAGCCAAAGGATCCCGGCTTTTTGCCTTCATTTACTGTTTTACTGCTTCAGGTTCTGTCCTTTCCCCCCGGCGGACAGGACCTTACGGCAAAACGGATTGGCTTAAGATAAGGACTTCTTATTACTCCAGTCCGCCCATCTGCTTGATGGCCTTGATGGCGAAGGTAAGGGTACGTCCGCAGGCGATACCGGCCATCAGGCACGGATAGTTGTTTGCGAAGAAGCTTCCGGACATGTCTCCTGTGATGTACAGGCCCGGGATCGGCTCACGGTTCTCATCCAGAGCCTGGGTCTTCTCGTTGATGGCGATACCCTGTTCCGTTGTCAGCAGGGAAGCGCCGAGCCACAGTCCGTAGAACGGAGCTGTACGGATCGCGGAAAGACGCGGAGCCATCTTGCCGAAGTCCTCGTCATCCTGTTTGTCGTACAGTTCGTTGTAACGCTCAACGGTTACCAGGAATCTGGCCTTGGATTCAGCGTCGAAGCCAAGCTTGTCGGCCAGCTCTTCCAGCGTATCGGCCTTCATGACCAGACCGGCTTCTTCCTGCTGTGCCAGCATGCCTTCCATGTAGCCCGGAATGTTTCTGGACTGTGCGGAGCATCCGATGGTATGGAATCTCTGGATGTCCTCCCAGTAGTTAGCGTCATGGATCTGCGCATAGACACGGCCGGGCTGCTGATATGCAGCATAGACGATGTCGTTGTAGGGGCTGGACTCGTTCGCGAAACGCTCACCGCGGCGGTTGACCTTCAGGAACGGCTGTGTGCCGGGGTTGTACTGACGCACGGTACCCGGGAATTCCTTGCCGCCGAATGCGGACGGATTCTCAACATAACCAGCGTCTACGCCGGGAGCCACAAGTCCGCGGTCGAACAACATGGGAGCTGCTTCCTTGTCAAGCAGAGCGCCTGCCCATACGGCAGCGCGGATGCCCATGCCCTTGTCTGCCGGGCTGAAGCTGCAGGCTGTGGTAACGGAAGCACCCAGCGGGTCGAGCTGTTCCATCATGTACGGGTTGCCCGGATATCCGCCACAGGCAAGAAGAACGCCCTTGGCCGCATTGATGCGGATGAATTCTCCGGATGCCTTCTGGGCGATGATGCCGGTCACGCGTCCAGTGTCATCCTTCTCCAGTTTTACAAGGCTGGTGTTGAAATCTACATCGTAGCCGAGTTTCTGAATGTACTCCAGGAACACTTCGTTACGGTCCATGCCGTACTCGCTCTCGGAAGCGCGGTAGGTATGCTCTTCTTCCGGGAATACGAATGTGGTGGAATCTTCGCTTTCCGGCCAGCGGGCTTCTTCTCCGGAAGTGAAGTCGCACTTGAAGTTGTACGGATCGCTCTCCAGGATGCCTGCTACGAAGTCATGCATGGCTGCGGACTCTTCGATCCAGGTCTTGACAACTCTCTGGTTGCATTTTCCGGAAGCGTAGCGGCTGATCTCGCTGAGCAGTTTCTTGCGGTTCGTCACGGAGCCGGCCTTCTTTGCCTCGACACTGTCGATGGCGCCGTACCAGTGACGGGTGTCCTGTACCACCGGATTCTGCTCGATGACACGGAAATTCAGGCCGTTCTGTGCCGCGTAAGCAGCTGCGCACATACCGCCGTTTCCTGCGCCGACGATCAGGATATCGGTATCCCATGTCTCGGAGATGGACTCATCGTTGATTTCCGGCTCTTTTCCAAGCCAGTCCTCTTCGCTGCCCTGATCCAGCTGGATCACTTCAACAACAGCTTCGCCCTTTGCCTGCGCAATACACTTCTGCGCTGCCTGCATCACGCCCTGGGACGTAAGGGTAGCGCCTGCAACGCCGTCGATCTCGCCGCTCTGGGCTTCCAGCAGCATGGCTTTCAGATCTTCCGCCGCTGCCTGTCCGATGTCCGGTGTCTCACAGGAAACATCAAGGACCACGTCCGTGATCTTGTCTGTATCGAACGTCATGGTGACTTTGACTTCACCGTTGATGCCCTGGCCGGTAGCTGAATAGGTACCCGGTGTGTACTGACCTTTTTCCTCGGCAAATGCCGGAACGCCGAGAACGCCCGCTGCCGCGAGGGACGCGCCGCCTGCCAGAGCCCCTTTCAGGAAGTCTCTTCTGGAAATGCTCTTCATACTACTTATCCTCCTTTTTAACTGCCGCATTTTCATGTGACTTTTTTAGCACGCATTTCAATGTGTCATTTTCATGTACCACATTTTTCATGCGCCATGATAGAATCAGTATAACAGTGAGTGCAGGACACAGGTCAAGAAAAAGCGGGCAGCGTACCGGAATCCCGAACCGGACCTGCAACGGTCCCGACTCTTTATTAAACAGCATTCCCATAACAGTATAATATCATTTATAATAACAGAGACTGCAGACAGCTATTGACTCGTCCTGTCATAATAATCAGGTTTTTCGGAAAAGCCGTCATCTCCTCAGAAAAACCTGTTCCAAAACAAAAGGGTGGAAAGAATTATGAAACAATACCGGATCGGCGATTTCGCCAGATACCTGGGGGTAACCCCCGACTTGCTGAAGCATTATGAGGAATGCGGGCTGATCACGCCCACCCGCAGTGAAAGCGGTTACAGATACTACCCCTTTCACACATCCATGCTTCTGATCGAAAGCGTACGTCTTCGGAACTATGGCCTGACCCTCCGCGAGATCACGGATATTCTGGTCCGTCACAAGGCGGACAATGCCTTCATGGAGAACCGGCTGGCAGGCAACATGCGCCTTTTGAAAGAGGAATGCCGGCTGAACCAGATGCTGATCGAGGACTATGAAGAATTCCTGCAGTGGAAGGAGCCTCTGGAACATATGGAGACCGACTGGTGTATCCGGCGCAGCCGCCCTATGTGTTTTCTTCCTCACACGGACAGCCATGAGTTTCTGAAGGACCCGCGCATCTACGAGATCCTGAAGGACTGGATGAGCCATATCCCCATCGTCAAATCCGCCATGCGGCTGCAGCCGGACGGCACAGTCAGCTGGGGACTGCTGGTCGAAAAAAAGAAGCTGCAGCAGCTGCAGCTTCCGGTAAACGGTGTGGTCATTGAAATTCCGTCAAGAAAAGTATTCTATTATCAGTTCCGCGACCTGCTGCCGCAGCTGACGCAGGAACAGCCCACGCCGGATGCAAACCCGGCCCTGGCCGTCATGCATGGCATGCATCTGCAGGCAGACGGAGATATCTACCGCACCACGCTCTGTCCCAGCAGCTGGCAGAAGGATATCCGGTATCAGTACGGATATTATGCGGTGCCGCTGAAAGAAGGGACAGATGCCGGCAGTCCGTCAGAATGACTTACTCCGCCAGAGTTTCCCCGGCCTTTTTTCTGAAATGCATGTCCAGGGCGGCAAAGACCAGCAGGAGCAGGCCTTTGATCAGGCGTGCCGAGCCAACGTTTACACCAATGCGCGTCATCATATTATTAACTGTACAGATCAGAAGCACGCCTCCCGCAAGTCCGGAAACCTTTCCCTTGCCGCCGGCAAAAGAAATACCTCCGGCAGCACAGGCGGCCAGGACATCTATGACCGTATCAAGTCCGCCCGCCATGAGTGACGTTCCCCGGTTCAGGCCCATCTGTATCATGCCTGAAAAAGCTGCAAACACGCTGCAGAGCATATATGCCGTACAGCGTATGCGGAATACGGGGATCCCGGAAAGCCTGGCAGCTTTCGGATTGGTCCCGACCGCCCGGCACAGACTGCCGAATCTCGTGAAGCGAAGGATCAGGAAAGCCGCAGTCATGAAAACCGCAAGACATATCACCCATACGCCAAGGTTGCTGTACCAGAAAAGGGAAAACGGAAATGCCTGCTGGCCGTTTATCATTTCCACAACATTCCGGCCAAGCAGAAGAAGTGCCAATCCCTCCACTGTATACATGATCCCCAGAGATGATGCAAACGAAGGGATCCGGAAATGCCCGACTGCCAATGCCCCCAGAAATCCGAAAACAAGAACAGCTCCCAGCGATATCACAAGCGAGGTGACGTCATAAAGGCCCAGACCTGACGGATTCCAGCACCATGTGAATATTGCACAGGCCGCGAATGACTGGGCACCTGCTGAAAAGTCAACGTTCCCCACAATCAGGACGAACATCATACCGGCCGCCATGACGCCGACAGGAAGCGCCTGCCGCATCACCATATAAGGCATCTCTTCCAATCTGCCTATAAAGATATAATAGACAGCACACAATAGCAGCAAAAGGATCCAGGCCAGATGATTGATCAGAAATCTCTTTCCCTTGCTCATTTCTCTTCCGTCCTTTCTTACAGCATGAAGGCGCGGACCGTCTCGACGCTGAAATCTTTCTTTTCCAGAAAAGCTGACTTTTTTCCCTTTCTCAGGACAATAAGACTGTCTGCCGTTTCCAGCAGTTCCGGCAGACAGGATGAATAGATCAGGAAGGAAAAGCCCTGCGAGCACTGTTCCTTAAGCCAGTTTCTTATCTCTTCCACTGCCCATGTATGCAGCCCGCAGAAGGGCTCGTCAAGGATCAGCATCTGGTCCTGGGCCATCCGGCTTCTGGCCAGCAGAAGCTTGACGCGGTCCCCTTTGTTAAGAAGGGAAGCCGGTGTATGCATGGATGTCTCCATCCCCATCTGAAGAAGCTGTCTTTCACAGGCATCGCGGACAGCTCCCGCTTTTTCTTTTCGCGCGGAAAGATTCGGAAGAATCAGATTCTCAAGTCCGGTACTGCCCGGAAAAATACCGTCTTTTTCCTTCGGAACCAGCATCATGCGGCTGCCGGAAGCAGCTGCCAGGCTTTGAAGAAGCTGGCTGCAGCCGGAATCCGGAAGGCCGGTTATGCCGAGGATCCTGCCTTTGGGGAGCGAAAAAGTGATATTTTCAAATCCGGGGCCGGTATAGTTCTGAACATTCATAGTCAGAACATGGTCCCCTGTTTTGTCCGAAGCCGGCCGGCCATTTCCCGCCGCATTCTTCTTCTGCGCAGTGTCCGAATACATCTTCCCTGACATGGCATTCCCGGCTGGTTTCGGATAAAGAGTATAATGAAGCGTCTTCCGGCTGATAAATCCGCTTTTTTCATCAAGAAGCACCCTGCCGTCACGCAGAAGCAGGATCCTGTCATATACAGGGAAAGAAAAACCTTCCTCCCCAGTCAGAAGAAGGATTGACGCGCCCTGGTTTTTCAGGGTTTCCAGAAGAACGCCCAGCTGCCTGAAATCCGCCTCAGAAAAGACTGACAGCACGTCATCCAGGATCAGGACACGCGGCCCGGCAAGAACCGCCTTTGCGATCTCCGTCCACTTTTCTTCGGAAGGAGAAAGGTCCTTCACCGGTTTTGCCAGCAGCTTTTCCGGATACTGCACTCCGATCTTCGCCACTACGTTCCGTGCGCTCTCCGTGTACTGCTTTGCCGCTATGCGCGCCTTCTTTTTCAGCTGAGTTCCAAGGCAGATGTTTTCAGCCACCGAAAGAGATTCGAAAAGGGATGATTCCCGGAAAACAGCTTCAATGCCTTTCTCCGCGCACTGTTTCTTCGTAAGTGCTGCCGTCTTCAATCCATCCACGGCAATGATGCCGCTGTCCGGTTTTTCCAGTCCGGACAGGATCTTTGCGAGCGCCGTCCTGCCCGAGCCGGCAGTTCCGGCCAGCACGCATATTTCGCCGTCTCCGGCCTCAAATGTAACGTCATCCAGCACAACACTGCCGAAATACTGCTTTGTGATATGATCTGCCCTGAACATTTCGCCACCTGCCGTTGTTCCCCTGTTCCACGGTCTCAGAAATATTCTCTGTCCCGTGAACTCAAATTACTGTTCTCTCTGTCTTACGATCTCAAACGCCAGTACCCCGGCTGCCACGGAGGCGTTCAGGGAATCGATGTCCCCGTGCATGGGGATGCGCACCACGTAATCACATTTCTCTTTTACAAGGCGGCTGACACCGCTTCCTTCATTTCCGATCACCAGGCCGATGGGACCGGTCAGGTTCGTTTTGTACATCACTTCGCCGTCCATATCGGCACAGGCGAACCAGATGCCCTCTTTTTTCAGGGCTTCTATGGTGTTTGCCAGGTTGGTCACCCTGGCGATGGGAGTATAGTTCACCGCGCCGGCGGAAGCTCTGGCCACCGTGGCCGTGACGCCTGCTGCCCTGCGCTTCGGAATGATCACGCCGTGGGCTCCGGCCAGATTGGCGGTCCGGATGATGGCGCCCAGGTTATGCGGATCCTCAATGTCGTCCAGAAGGAACAGGAAAGGATCCTCCCCCTTTTCTTTCGCGGCCGCAAGAATATCCTCCACTTCCACATAGTCGCAGAAAGCGGTGTAGGCGATCACGCCCTGATGCATGCCGGTCTCGGAGATCTGGTCCAGGCGCTCCCTGGGCAGAAAATCCACCACGGTGCCGGCCTTTTTTGCCTCCCTCAGAATACTCTGAATGGGACCGTCCATGGTGCCGCTCTGCACCATCAGTCTGTCGATGGTCCTGCCGGCACGGTAGGCTTCCAGCACCGGGTTGCGGCCTTCAAGGATGCGGGAAGGCAGATCGTCCCCTTCATCCTGGATCTGATCCCGGAAATCCGGGAGATCTTTCCCTTTTCCGTATTTTTCTCTGCCGCGGTCCTTTGCGGGACGCTCACTGTTCTTCCAGACCGGCTTTCTGTCCCGTTTCCCGGATCTGTCTGAGGACTTTCCGTATCCGTCTCCGGATTTACCTGTCCTGTCCATGGACTTTCCATATCTGTCCGAAGATTTTCCATACCGGTCCGGGGTTCTGTCAGAACCTCTGCCTTTTCCTTCCGGATTTATCTTTCCGTATGCCATAGATTCCCCTTTATCTGTAATTGAAATTCTGATACCGGCTGTACGGGCCTATTTCTGATCGGTGACGGCTGCTCCCGTCTCCTCTTCATGGAATCCGCAGCGGATCAGCTCCTGCATTCTGTCGAACCGCTCCTCGAGATAGAGATATCCGATGAGCGCTTCAAAACCTGTCGCCTCCAGGTATTCTTCCGTTGACGCGTTTTTCGCCATGGAGGCCGGCTTTGCGTTCCTGCCGCGTTTGTAAACGGCATATTCTTCTTCCGAAAGCATCGGAAGCAGCGTCCGCACAAGGCGGCACTGGTTTTTCGCGCTGACATGCCCCACCACCAGGCGGTTCAGTTTGTGTGCCTGACAGTTCATCCGTTTCACATAGACTGTGCGGACCGCCAGTTCATAGACTGCGTCTCCCAGGTAGGCCAGCGTCAGCGGAGAATACTGTTTCCAGTCTTTCTCCGCCAGCGAGAATGCCTGTGTCAGGCTCTCATTGAAACTTGGCTTTCCGATGTTCTTTCCGCTGTCTTCCATTCAGGCTCTCTTCCATTTGACGCCTTCGCGGGTGTCCAGCAGCTGAATGCCTTTTTCGGCAAGAAGATTCCGGATCTCGTCCGCCCGGGCGAAATTCTTTGCTTTCCTGGCGGCCTGGCGCTCCTCGATCAGCTTTTCGATCTCATCATCCAGCAGTTCTTCCTTCTTTTCGACGATCAGTCCCAGGATATCGCAGAGTTTTACAATTTCATCCTTCACACCCTTCAGGTATGCAGGCGTATTTTCCGCCGCGGAATGACTGTTCGCGAATTTCACCAGCTCGAAGATGGCGGCGATGGCATCCGCCGTATTCAGGTCGTCATCCATGGCATCGTCAAATTTTGTCTCGAAGGCCATCGCTTCGGAAAGAAGCGCCTGTTCCTCCTGCGTCATGGCCGTGTCCGCCGGCATGTTCTTTTCGGAAGCGGTCTCCAGATATTTCAGGTTTTCCACGGCGTTGCGGATACGCTCCAGGGAAACGGCAGCGGATTCCATCTGGTCCGCCGAGAAGTTCAGGGGACTTCTGTAATGGGCGCTCAGCATGAAGAAGCGGAGCACCTGAAGATCATATTTTTCGGAAATATCCCTGACGGTAAAGAAGTTCCCGAGGGATTTGGACATCTTCCGGTTGTCGATGTTCAGGAACGCGTTGTGCAGCCAGTAATGGGTGAAGATCTTTCCGTTGGCGGCTTCACTCTGGGCAATCTCGTTCTCATGGTGCGGGAACACCAGGTCCTCGCCGCCCGCGTGGATGTCGATCTCGTCACCAAGATACTTTTTCGACATGACGGAGCACTCGATATGCCAGCCCGGTCTGCCTTCGCTCCACGGAGACTCCCAGAACGGCTCGCCTTCTTTTTTGGGTTTCCACAGAACAAAGTCCAGCGGATCCTCTTTCTCATCTTCTCCCGTGACCAGCAGCGCACGTCCGCCGGAGCGGAGATCGTCCAGATTCTTGTGAGACAGCTTGCCGTAATCCTTGAATCTGCGCGTACGGAAATAGACCGTTCCGTTTACATTGTAGGCATATCCTTTGTCGATCAGTTCTTCGATCATCTCGATCATGCCCGGGATCTCCTGCGTCGCAAGGGGATGTGTGGTGGCCGGACGCACGTTCATGCCTTCCATGTCCTTTTTGCACTCCGCGATGTACCGCTCGGAGATTTCCTGTGAGGACACGCCCTCCTCGTTTGCTTTCGCGATGATCTTGTCATCCACGTCCGTGAAATTGGAGACATAGTTCACTTCGTATCCCTTGTGCTCCATGTATCTGCGGGCTGTATCGAAGACGATCATCGGTCTTGCGTTTCCGATATGGATCAGGTTATAGACCGTGGGACCGCATACATACATGCGGACTTTACCCGGTTCGATGGTCTTGAATTCCTCTTTCTGTTTGGTTTCTGTATTATAAAATCTCATCTGGCACCTCCTGCTTTCTTCTGGATCAAATATTCTGCCCTGCGGATCTCTGATTCCGGTCATGCAGCCGGAACCACACAGGCTGACGGTTCGGCAGCCTGACGGTTCATCGACAGCCCTGACAGCCCGGGCATCCCCCGAAAGAGCCCTCTGTCATGTCATCCGAGATCAGATCGTAGATCGGGTTCAGCAGGCAGACGGCCTGCGCGGCAATTCCCTCGCCGCTCCCGGTAAATCCGAGTCCTTCTTCCGTGGTGGCTTTTACATTCACCCGGTCCAGATCTGTTTCCATCACATCCGCTATATTCTGCCGCATCTCCTGCAGATAGCCGGCCAGCTTCGGCCGCTGCGCGATGATCGTGGCGTCTATGTTCTCCACCACCAGGAACTTGTCGTCCAGAAGACGTTTCACCTGCCGGAGCAGTTCCAGACTGGAAATTCCTTTGTACGCCGGATCGCTGTCCGGAAAATGCTGTCCGATGTCGCCCAGCGCCGCGGCGCCCAGAAGCGCATCCATAACCGCATGCAGCAGCACATCCGCGTCGGAGTGGCCCAGAAGTCCCTTTTCGTAGGGGATCCTGACTCCGCCGAGGATCAGGTCCCTGCCTTCTGTCAGGCGGTGTACGTCGTATCCTGTTCCGATCCTCATCTGTGCCCTCCTTTCACGCTGTCTTCGCGGATACGGATCTTTCCGTTCGCCAGAATGATGCGTTCCTGTTTCAGCAGTCTACCCACCGCACGCTTAAACGCGTTCTTGCTGAGGGAAAACTCCCTTTTGATCAGCTCCGGAGATGCCTTGTCGTCAAAGGGAAGCACGCCGTCGTATTCCTGCAGCACTTCCATCACCAGCTCCGCGTCATCATCCATCTGCAGCCAGGCTTTTTCCCGGATGGAGAGATCCAGCTTTCCGTCCTCTTTCACGCCTGTCACCCTGGCGTGGATGAGATCCCCGGCTTTCAGGCCCGACGGTGCTTCTCTTGCAGGAATGAGCGCTGAATAGCGGTCATCCACGGCCACGAATACGCCAAAATTGCGGCTGACCTCGTAAACCCTGCCGTCCGCCTCGTCCCCTACAGTGTAGGGAGAGCGGGTCGAAAGATATGGGTAGACTTTCATCGTGGCACACAGCCGGCCGCTTTTGTCCGTATAGAGTGCGCAAAGACATTCATCCCCGGCGGCGACCCTGGCAGTCTGTTCGTGGAAAGGCAGGAACAGATCCTTTTCCAGGCCCCAGTCAAGGAACGCGCCGATCTTCGTCACCTCGCGCACCTTCAGGACCGCGGTCCTCCCCAGCGTCAGCATCGGTTCACGCAGCGTACAGATCATCCGGTCTTTAGAATCTCTGTATACAAACACAAGCAGACGGTCCCCGATGCGGGTCCCGTCCGGCACTTCCTTCGCGGGGAGCAGGATCTGCTCCCCCTGTTTTTCAGTTTCAGCTAAATAAACACCAAAACTGACCTGCTTTACAACGGTCAGTTCCTGTTTTGTTCCGACATGAATCATGTTTATCCGTCCTCTCGTAAAATGAGCTCTGTTTCCTGATGCTCTGCTTTTCAAGCATTCTTGGTTATTATATCTCATTCCGGAGGGAACGTCTACATATAAATATGAACCATGCGTTCACTGCCATGCATCCGGAAATGCTGTCCGTCAGATCTTCAGGTCATCCATCCAGATCTTCAGATCCTCCATGGAGACCGTACCGCCGTAGCGCTTTCCTTCCATCACTTTCGCTTTGCGGCCTGTCAGGTTGTTGATCCGGACAGACGTATTGCCCAGTCCGCTTCCTCCGGAAGTGCAGAACGGAATGATGGTCTTTCCCTCAAAGTCGCAGGCATCCAGGAAGGTGTCCACTACGCTCGGTTCCCGGCCCCACCAGATGGGAAATCCCAGAAATACCGTGTCATAGTCCTTCATATCGGGCACCGGGCCGGCCAGGGCAGGGCGGCAGTTCGGGTCATTCATTTCCACGGAGCTTCTTGACTTCTCATTTCTCCAGTCAAGGTCCTCTGCAGTATAGAGAGTCTCGGGAACGATCTCAAACAGATCGGCTTCTTCCAGCTGCGCAATCTCTTTTGCCACATCGGCAGTCACGCCTCCGGCCGAAAAATATGCTACAAGAATTCTGCTCATGATAGGTCTCCTTTCCTGCTGTCATGCAGCGTTCATGATCAATAA
>CACZSG010000144.1 GCA_902783665.1 uncultured Lachnospiraceae bacterium
AACCGCCGTCAGAATGGCCTGCATCTGAATTTCATCATACTGCATCCCGGTGCAGCGACTGATGCGCTGCGCCAGCCCTTCCGGATTTACATGAATACCTGCATTGTTCCCATAGATGGCAGCCAGTCTTTTGGCTGTACCTACTTCAGAATAATAAAAAGGCGGAAGATAAATGGCCTTCCCGGGCTGCTCATCCGGCGCGGCATCTGTCTCGTGCTCAGTGTTCGGGACATTGGCGGACTCGGTGCGTGGGACGCCGGCGGATGCGATGCGCGCGCGGCTCTCAGGGACCGGACCCGCTTCCGGAATCGCTTCCGTAATTACATCCCCTGCCAGGATCATCTCATCCAGCGCCATCGTTAGAACATTCTCCTCCACAGAGAGAAGTTCCGTGCCTGTCTTCATCAGCATGTCCCGCGTGGCATAGCAATGGCCATCATCCGAAAGCTTATTCAGGGTATAGAGGATTCCACTGCGCAGACGCACATATTTCTCATGGTCGAAGCCCATCTTCTCCGCAATGGTATCCGCCGTTTTGAAGCCGATGCCCCAGATATCGTCCGCCAGGCGGTACGGATTTTCCTGCACCACCTTGACGCTTTCGTTTCCATACGTCTTGAAAATTTTGGTCGCATGGCTGGTAGAAACATTATGGCTCTGCAAAAAGAGCATGATATTCTTGATCTCCTTCTGCTCCTGCCAGCTCTTCCTGATCCGCTCTACCCGGACCTTTCCTATGCCAGCCACTTCCAGAAGACGATCCGGATCCTCTTCGATCACGTTCAGCGTATCAGTGCCGAACTGCTTCACGATCCTCCCGGCAAACTTCGGCCCAACGCCTTTGACCAGCCCGCTGCCGAGATATTTCTCAATGCCAAATACCGTAGCAGGCAGCGTCTCCTCAAAGGTCTCCATGGAAAACTGCCGGCCATACTTCGCATCCATCCGCCAGCTGCCGCCAAGAGACAGAACACTTCCTACATGTACATCCGGCATGGAGCCGACCACCGTCACCAGATCCTGGTAGCCCTTTGCACGACACTTGATGACAGAATATCCGTTTTCCACATTCTGATAAGTGATACGCTCAACCACACAGCGTAAATGTTCCATGATACCCTTTCCTATCGGGGGCAGACCCCTGATACATCTCATCCAGGCTGATCAGCCGCACTTCCTGAGGATCCGCATTCTTTTCCACCCATTGGGAATAGCCGGACAAAGAGAAGAACAAAAACTGTACTTCAGAATATCGTTTGTCGATAAGGCCTCTTCGCCTCAGAAGGGTTTCAAACACTTCTTTATCGATCACTTCATTCTTAAATTTGCACTCTCCAATGACCGCCTTTCTGCCTGCGTCATCTACCCCAACCACATCGATGTCGGTGGGTTTGTGATCGTGACCGGGGCCCCACCAGCTGCTAACGTTCGTAACCAGACAGTTCAGCGTGCCTTCCAGCCCTTCGGAAAGGGTGTAAAACCTGCACATCTCTTCAAAGACGCTTCCCATGTAAGAATGCAGCTTATCTTTTACATAACTGTGGTAAAATACTTCTCCGCGTCCCATCTCGATCGCTGCCCGGGCGGCGGGAATGAAACGATACCAGAAACGGTACATCCCGTCAGTAATCTCATAAGCGGTTCTCTTTTTATTTTCAACTTCCGTCATTGGGGTCTTCCTGGAGATCACTCCGATCGTCATCAGATTTTTTATTATATACGCGAGGGTTGCTGTTGAAATATTTGCCTTGTCGGCTATTTCATTTAGCCGGTTTGTTCCTCCCGCGCACACCTCTATGACGGTGTTATAGGTATTGATCGTCCGAAACTCCTGTGTCAGAAGGTTCAGAGGTTCTTCGTAGAGATATCCTGAAGGCTTGAAAAAGTGGTTGATCAGATTCTCATCCAGAGAAAGGCTGTCATCGAATAAGGTCAGATATTTTGCAACCCCCCCGGTCACCCCGTACACGATCGCTTTTTCTTCACTGCTGTAGTTTTGGGTAAACCTGGCTGAATCCATGTAGTCAAACGGCTTCAGGAAAATCTGGTTCGTCCGTCTCCCGAACAACGGACTCTTCTCACTCAGTATTTCCTTTTCCATGAAACTGATGGCGGATCCGCAGATGATCAGGTATATATTTTTGGAAGCGAAAACGGTATCAATGGCCGCCTGCAGCCTTGACAAAAACGAAGCATCTGTTTCTGCGATATAAGGGATCTCATCAAGTGCGATCACCAGTTTTTCCTCTGTGGCGCTGTTTCCTATGAACTGAAAAAAACTTTCCGGGGTATCAAAGGAAACGCCCTCCATGGCAGGAAACAGGTCCATGATGAATTGCGCGGACCATTTTTTAACATTGTCCTGAAAACTGCTCTGGCTTGCGACGTAATAGGATGCCCTTTTCTCCTTGATGAACTCTGTGATCAGCCTGGATTTGCCGATCCGCCTGCGTCCATAGATCACCGTCATCTGAAAGCCGGGCTTTTGATATGTTTCTTCCAACACACGCAGTTCCCTTTCTCTTCCAATGAACATACTGCTTCCTCCTTTAGGGAAACGCCATTTCTACTAAATAATATTTTAGTAAATTGTAATTTAGTAAAATACGACTTAGTTTTCTGTATTCTATCATCAGTCCTATATTTTTTCAAGTACTATGAAAGGGGTCAGACCCCACTTCAACCTTAGCTCACCAGCAGCTTGCTGGTCTTCTTCAAATATTTAGCCGGAACAGGCGCATCCAGTTCCCAGGTGATGTTCATTGGCCGCTCCCCTTCATGCTTTACATAATTTGCTGTCCCAAGGAAAGTATAGGCTTCGGCCGTCCCGGAAATCCTGTCCTTTTTGAATTCTCTGACAAACAGGAGTACCCGGGAGCCCAGTTCTTTATGATGAATATATCTGTATGCGGTCTGCGACTGTTCCGATGTGGTGCTCTGGCTCTGCCAGTGAAACAGGGTCTCGTTGATGGAGTAATCCTGATACATGGTTGTCGGAGAATAGTCTTTATCCGCCTTGTTTAAGGTGACAAAGAAAACGTCCAGTTTATGGTTCGGCAGCCATTTTACGCCTTCACGAACTGTTGCCGGTTTCATGAAATCCAGGGCCACCAGCAACTGGTCTCTGGTATAGGTGCAATGCAGATCCAATGGGCAGTCGAATCCAAGATCGACCGGCTCATCGATGAAGTCTATTCTATCGTACTGATATTTAAGAAGGTCTAGCATTTCCTGCAGCATCACCGGGCTGTCCGAAAGGCCGTACAGGTGATCCAGCATGTCTTCCCCATTCCACTCTGTAATAGGTTCTCCCCATACTGTCACATAGAACATCTGGAGCATGCGCCGTTCCAGCATTGAGAGTTTCTCAAAATCGACCTCATCCAATTTAGGAAGAAGGTCCAGCAGGAAGCGGATCCATCTCCGGGAGTCGATGACGGCCAGCTTGGCGAGTGCTTTTGAAACGGTCTCCTCCAGAGGTTCGCTGAAATCTTCCCGGACATCCGCCCTTGCACAGAGCCTGGAGAAATTGGAGAATTTATATAGGCTTCGCGGATCCAGACGATTGTATTCCAGGAAGGCTTCCAGTGACAGTTCTCTTCCGGTTTCCTCTTCAAAGGATGCAATCCGCATGATCAGTCCGGCTGTATTTCCGTAGGAAGAACGTATATTTTCCAGGATGTGCTTTTCTGCTACCTTCTCCAGCTGGATATAGCATCCCTTAGGGGCAGAAACAAAGCCGTCTTTA
>CACZSG010000145.1 GCA_902783665.1 uncultured Lachnospiraceae bacterium
AATACGCGAAAGAGGAGCTCCGGGCAGAAATCGGGGCCCTTTTTACGGAAGCGGATCTGGGAATTTCACTGAAAGGTGAACATTATGTGGATCATTCCGACTATCTTCGCAGCTGGATTGGTGCCCTGCAGAATGATTATAACGAATTCTTCAGGGCCTGCGCTGACGCGGAGCAGATTGCAAAACGATTGGTCGGAAATTACAAAAAAAAGTATGAGCTGAAGATGGAAGTGGATGCTGTACCTGATTTCAATAAGACTGAAGCGTGTGAGCAGGAAGTTCCTAGTGTTCTCCATCAGGTATATTAAATGATGAAGGCCTGACAGACTTATGGCGGCAATACCACCAGCCATCTGGTCTCCGAGGCGGCATCATCCACTGCAGATACAGCAGCTCCCGGTTCAGGTCAGACCGTGAAGGTTCTTTACGGAATGAATTTCCGCGCGGCACCCGGGATGGACGGGCGCATTATAAACGGGATTCCGGCGGGCACCACGGTTCAGTATCTAGGCAGCAGCAATGGCTGGGATAAGGTGGTATTCAACGGGGTTACCGGATGGATCAAGGGCGGAAACACAAGTATACAGTGAGCTGACCGGAACCCGGAACGGCGAAAGAATGTTGAATATCTGGATATATTCCTGTATGATGTAAGGAACTGTCTGAATGGCAGTTCCTTTATATTGTTAATCCGGCAGAAGGAGGACGAAAGAGAACATGGTGATAATGACCCTTGAGGACATCGGACTGACGCTAGGCGATACGTTGATATTTCAGAACGTAACGCAGGGAATTGAAGATACAGACCGGATCGGCGTCGTAGGCGTGAACGGAACGGGAAAGTCCACACTTCTTCGGATCGCGGCAGGAAAAATGGAGCCTGACAACGGGAATGTGATCGTAAGGAACGGCTTGAGGATCGCCTATCTTCCCCAGGATCCGGAGTATGACCCGGAAAAGGAGATCCTGGATAATGTCGTCCGAGACATCGTTCAGGAAGAGGAATTCTGGAATGTCAGCGGCGAAGCCGAAGCCCTTCTGCAGACCCTTGGCATTCCGGACGTTCATCAGAAATGGAAGACCCTCTCGGGCGGACAGAAGAAAAGAGCAGCTCTTGCCGCGGCGCTTCTGACGCCCAGCGACCTGCTGATCCTGGATGAACCGACCAACCATCTGGACCATGAAATGATCGAATATCTGCAGGCCCGGCTGGAGAGCTATAAAGGTGCCGTGCTGATGGTCACGCACGATCGCTACTTTCTGGATGAGGTGACTTCGGTCATCTGGGAGATCGACCGGGCGGGGGTATACGCCTATGCGGGAAACTATGAAAAGTATCTGGAGATGAAACAGTCCAGAATGGATTTCGCCCTGGCCGCGGAGCGGAAGATGGCAGCCATCTATAAACAGGATCTGGCATGGATGATGCGCGGCGCAAGGGCCCGGTCCACCAAACAGAAGGCGCATATCCAGCGGTTCGAGGCACTCCGGGACCGGGAGAAGATCGTGGAGGAGCGCAGACTGCTGATCGAGTCCCTGCCTTCCAGAATGGGTAATAAGACCATCGAGGTGGAGAACATCTCAAAAAGCTACGGGGACCGGTGCCTGTTCCGCGATTTCACCTATACTTTCAGAAAGAACGACCGGATCGGCTTCATCGGACCGAACGGATGCGGAAAATCGACGCTGCTGAAGATCCTGACTGGAAGGATCCAGCCGGACACCGGAAGCGTGGAGATCGGACAGACGATCGCCATCGGCTGCTTCGACCAGACAAACGAGTCTCTGGATCCGAAGGCGCTGGTAATCGATGAGGTAAAGGATATCGCCGAATACATCCGCACATCGGACGGTCTTATTTCAGCCTCTGCCATGTGTGAACAGTTCCTGTTCGACAAGAAAAAGCAGTACACGCCCGTGGAAAAGCTTTCCGGCGGAGAAAAGCGCAGACTTCACATGCTCCGCGTGCTGATGGGTGCTCCGAATGTGCTGATCCTGGACGAGCCGACGAACGACCTGGATATCCCGACGCTGCAGATCCTGGAAAACTACCTGGACCATTTTTCCGGTATCGTCATCGTGGTCTCCCACGACCGGTATTTTCTGGACAGAGTTGCCGGAAGAATCTTCAGCTTTGAAGGGGACGGCCTTCTGCATCAGAGCGAGGGCGGCTATGAGGAATACCTGCTGCACCGGGACATGGATTCTTCCGAAGCAGTTCCGGACAAAGAAACTTCAGGGCGCCGGACAGGCAGACCCGGGAATACAGAGGAACAGACCGGGGCAGGGCAGAGACCGCGTGAGAGAAAGAGAAGGCAGCTGAGTTTTTCCCAGCAGAGAGAATATGATTCTCTGGAGGAAGTGATCGACGCCCTGACCGGGAAATCCAGAGAACTGGAACTGCAGATGCAGGACGCTTCCGCAGATTATTTGAAGCTGCAGGAACTTTCGGAAGAAAAGGAAAAGACCGACGAGGAGCTGGATGCAAAGATCGAACGATTCCTGGAGCTGCAGGAACTGCTGGAGTCACTGCAGAATGACAACATGAAAGACTGAAACCGGAGGAGCACAACCGGATGCCCGGGTTCAGGAAGGAAAAACAGTTATTTACGAGAAAGGAATAATAAACAGAATAACAAGCTGAATAATAAAAAGAATAAGAAAAAGAATAAGAGAAAAGAGATAAAGACAAGAAATATGAAGAACAATCATTTGAAACAGGAAAAAAGAAAGATCGCCTGGGACTGGTTTCCCATTACCGCAGCCGCTGCAGTGTTCTGCTGTGTCCTGTGGGGCAGTGCTTCGCCGGCGATCAAGATCGCCTATGAGCTTTTCAGGATCAGCGCCGATGACACCGCTTCCCGGATCATGCTGGCCGGCGCCAGGTTTGCCCTGGCCGGCGTTATGACCATTGTTTTCGGCTCGCTTCTGTCCGGCAGGCTTCTTCTGCCGAAGAAAGAATCCATTGGAAAGATCCTGCTTCTTTCCTGCTTTCAGACCATCGGCCAGTACTACTTCTTCTTTATGGCCCTTGCGAATACCTCCGGAGTAAGGGGATCCATCATCAATGCTTCCGGCAACTTTTTCGCCATTCTGTTTGCGGTCGCCTTTTTCCGGCTGGAGAAGATGACGCTTAGAAAAGCGGCAGGCTGCCTGGTAGGCTTCTCCGGCATTCTGCTGATCCTTGGTGGGCTGGAAGGCCTTACGGCCGGCGGCGCCTTTACGCTGGAAGGAGAGGGAGCCATGCTGATGGCAGCCTTCTTTTATGCGGGCTCCGGCTGCCTCATCAAGATCTTTTCCAGAGATGAAAACCCGGTGGTGCTCAGCGGATACCAGTTTCTGGCCGGCGGGATCGTTCTCTGGGTGATCGGCATGCTGACAGGCGGACATCTGGTATTTTATTCGCCCTATTGCCTGCCCAATCTGCTCTACATGGGCTTTATCTCCGCAGGCGCTTACACACTGTGGGGCATTCTTCTGCAGCATAATCCCGTCAGCCGCATCTCCATCCTCGGGTTTATGAATCCGGTGATGGGCGTCATGCTCTCGGCGCTGTTCCTGAACGAAGGCCGGGAAGCCTTTTCACTGAAAGGGATCCTGGCGCTTCTCCTGGTAAGCGCAGGGATCATCATCCTGAATGCGGAGGAACTGCATAAAAAACCCCGGCGCGCAAAGTAACGCGCCGGGAGGAAAGCTTACTCCACTTCTTTCGTGGCGACCATGTCGACGCCTGTACCGGCCACATTGCGGATCAGTACGTCCCCGATATGGACGGGACACGGAACCGAAACCCCGCGGAGATCCCTGATCACATCCATGATCTTTCCCTTCGGGATATCGGAAGCCGTTTTCACAGGTACCATCCGTTCACCGTTCCTGCTTCCGTAAAGACGGACAGAACTGGTGACGATGCGTGTCGGCGCGGTCACTTCTTTCCGGGCATATTTTTCACCCCGGGGGCAGGTATTGCCTGTGACCAGGAGGATTTTTCCTTCTTCGTCCATCATGACTTCGATCTGGCAGCCAAGCGGACATCCGATACATGTCAGATTTACTGTATTCATCACTGATCCTCCTCTATTGAAATTTTAACAGATTCCAGGCTGCTATATGCATCCAGAAGCTTTCTGGTCAGCACCAGCTCCTCCATTTCGCCGGGCGCCATGACCCGGCGTTTTTTTGTGAGCGCAGGCTGTCCGTTCAGGGAAAGCACCACCTTGCGGCTGGTCATGACATCGCCTACACGGAAACGGATCTTCAGCCATCCGTCGATCCGGTCCGGATCGATCATGGAAGGAACCGTGTAGCGGATGCCGCCCTCGAATTCAACAGGGATCCTTTCTTTTCCGGAAGCGCTGGCACTCATGGCGTCCCCGCAGGCAGCTATATATTCAGCAGCCTTCTTCCCTGCCAGCTGAGCCTCCTCACTGACATAGTCCACCAGGTCGTGGACATGCAGCACATTTCCGGCAGCGAACACGCCCGGAACCGACGTCTCAAGAGATTCGTTCACCACGGGCCCGTTGGTGATACGGCTGATGTCGGCGCCAAGTCCGATGGTCAGCTCGTTTTCGGGAAGCAGTCCGACAGAAAGCAGAAGAGTGTCGCAGTCGTAATGTTCTTCCGTGCCGGGAATCGGTTTCCTGTCAGGGCCGACCTGAGCGATCACAACGCCTTCCACACGCTCCTTGCCCTCAATGCGGACAACCGTATGGGAAAGCTTCAGCGGAATGCCGAAATCGTCCAGGCACTGAACGATGTTTCGTTTCAGGCCGCCGGAATAGGGCATCAGCTCAGCACAGACCAGTACTTTTGCACCTTCAAGCGTCATTCTTCTGGCCATGATCAGGCCTATATCACCGGAACCCAGGATGACGACCCGTCTTCCGGGAAGATAGCCTTCAATGTTCACCAGGCGCTGGGCAGTGCCTGCGGAAAAAATACCTGCCGGACGGAATCCGGGGATATTCAGGGCGCCGCGGCTTCTTTCCCTGCAGCCCATGGCCAGGACCAGGGCCTTTGCGCGAAGGAGCAGAAGGCCGTCCTTTTCATTAACGGCTGTCACTTCTTTTGATCCGTCTTCGCCTTCCGCGACGGACAGGACCATGGTATCCAGTTTGCATGCGATTCCCTTTTCCTCCACCTGGTCGATAAAGCGCTGGGCATATTCAGGGCCCGTCAGCTCTTCCTGAAAGGTGTGAAGGCCGAAACCGTTGTGTATGCACTGGTTCAGGATACCGCCAAGCCGGGTGTCCCGTTCCAGAATCAGTATGCTTCGTTCGCCCGCGTCCCAGGCGGCAGCTGCTGCGGCAAGCCCGGCAGGGCCGCCGCCGATGACGATCAGATTATATAATTTCCGTTCCATGGCTCCTCCTTATACCCTGTCCTTGACAAAACCGACGATCACTTCAGAACGTCCGCCGGATTTGGTGATATCCGCAACATCCACGTTCCATTCCTCGGCAAGGATGTCCATGATCCTCGGAGAACAGAAGCCTGCCTGGCATCTGCCCATGCCGGCGCGGACGCGGCGCTTGACGCCGTCCAGGCTCTTTGCGCCAAGCGGTCTGCGGATCGCTTCCAGGATCTCTCCCTCGCTGACCTGTTCGCAGCGGCATACAATGCGTCCGAATTCCGGTTTCTCACGGATCAGCTGCGCATATTCTTCGACAGTCATGGATTTCGGGTCGGTAAAGCCTTTCCGTAAGGGATTGAAGTCTTTATTCGGCGCAAGAGAAAGCTTTTCTGCCACCTGGGCCGCGATATCCTTCCCGATGGCTGGGGCGGCGGTCAGGCCTGGCGATTCTATGCCGGCGCAGTCGAAAAATCCGGGCGCGTCGGATACTTCGCCCAGGATGAAGTCGTGATTGGCTTCATGGGCGCGCAGCCCGGCGAAGCTGGTGATCACTTCGCGCAGAGGCAGATCGTCGAAGGCAAGTCCGGCCTTTGCCATCAGGTCATCAAAGCCTTCGGAGGTGGTGTCCACGCCTTCTTTGTCGTAGATGTCCTCAGCCGTGGGGCCGATGATGGTATTGCCGTGTACGGTAGGACTGACCAGAACGCCTTTTCCCAGCTTTCCGGGTACCTGGAAGACGGTATGCTTTACATATCCGCCGGTTCTGCGGTCGAGCAGCAGATAATCACCGCGCCGCGGGAAGATGTGGATCTTTTCGGAGGAGACCATGTTGTGGATCACATCGGCGTAGACACCGGCGGCGTTGATGACGGTTCTTGTCAGGACGGCTCCGTCCCTGGTCTGGATGGCCCAGCAGGGATTTCCTTCATCGTCCGTTGTGGGAGTGACTCCCTTGACCTCGGTATTGAAACGGAATTCCACCCCGTTCGCATAGGCATTCTCCGCCAGGGCGATCGTGGCGCCGAAGGGACATACAATTCCTGCAGTAGGCGCGTAAAGAGCTGCCACAGGCACGTGTCCGACGGCAGGTTCCAGCTCTTTCAGCCGTTTCCGGTCCACGATTTCCAGATCTTTCACTCCGTTCTTGATTCCATTCTCCTTCAGGGCTTCCAGCTTCGGGATGTCCTCTTCGTGGAGGGCAAGAACCAGAGAACCGTTGTTCTTATAGGCAAAATCCAGGTCTTTCGCAAGCTGTGGATACATCTGGTTTCCCAGAATGTTGTATTTCGCCATGAGAGAACCGTGTGCAGCGTCAAAACCCGCGTGTATGATCGCGGAGTTGGCCTTGGATGTGCCGGAACAGACATCTTCGGTCCGTTCCATCACACAGAATGATCCCTGATAGGATGAAAGGAAACGGGCGACAGCGCAGCCTGTGACGCCGGCGCCTATGATGACAGCATCAAACATTTTTGACCCCCTTGCTTACTGATACCGAAAGGAAACTGCAGTACTGTTCTGCAGTCCCTGTCAAAGTATGCTTTTTTATAAGTACAATTTTACAATGAAAGAAGCGGTTTTTCAATGAAATCGTGGTTTTTGGCTGACAGGAAGGAGTTTTTGCCTAATATTAAGAAATGATTTTCTTTGCCTGCATGGGGGATTTGTGATAGTATAATAATGGGTTCAAATGGCAATATATTAAAACCCGGTAAAGGAGATCAGAACATTGGACATTATTGTAATGATCCTGAACCTGTTATGCGGAGTTGCGCTGTTTCTGTACGGCATGTCCCTGATGGGAGACGGACTAAAAAGTGTGGCTGGAGATAAACTTGAATCTTTTCTCTACAAAATGACAAACACGCCCATCAAAGGCCTGCTTCTCGGCACCGCCGTAACGTCTGTCATTCAGTCTTCCTCGGCAACAACAGTCATGGTGGTCGGTTTCGTCAACTCCGGTATGATGAAGCTGTTTCAGGCCATCGGTATTATTATCGGCGCGAATATCGGTACCAGTATTACCGGCTGGATTCTCTGTCTTTCCTATATTGAAGGATCCGGCGGCATTACCAAGCTGCTTTCATCGGCCACCATCGCCGCCATTGCGGCCATCGTTGGCACGCTGCTGAAGATGCTCTCGAAACGTTCCGCCAAGAAACATCTGGGCAATATTCTGCTGGGCTTCGCCATCCTGATGGTCGGCATGCAGATGATGAGCTCTGCTGTTTCTCCGCTTCGGGAAAGCAAGGTCTTTATCAATGCGCTTACCATGTTCTCCAACCCGTTCCTTGGAATTCTGCTTGGTATCGTCATGACGGCTGTGCTGCAGAGCGCCTCTGCCGCCATCGGTATCACACAGGCTCTTTCCGTGACCGGCGTGCTGACATTCTCCACCGCTTTTCCCGTTATCCTGGGTATCGGTGTCGGTGCTTCCTGCCCGGTGCTGCTTTCCGCGATCGGAGCAAACAAGAACGGTCAGAGAAGCGCTTTCGTCTATCTGATGATCAACGTGCTTGGAATGATCCTCTGGGGAGTCGGATTCTACGCGCTGAACGCAGTCTTCCATTTCCCCTTTATGGAAATGACGGTTGGCCCCGTGATCATCGCCTTCTGGAACTCACTGGTCCGTATCGTCACCGGTGCCATCCTGTTCCCGTTCATATCGGGTATCGAGAAAATGGTCTGCAGACTCATCAAGGACTCTGCCGAAGACCTGGAAGACATGCAGGATACAGCGGATTTCGATCTGCTGGAGGAAAGATTCCTTGTCTCTCCCGCGCTGGCTCTTGAGCAGTGTAACCGTGTCATTCAGGGGATGGCCGGCAAGGTCAGAAAAAATGTGGGCAGGTCTCTCAATCTTGTCAATGAGTTCTCTGAGAAGAGATTTGAGAAAGTACAGAGAAAAGAGGACCTGATCGATAAATACGAGTCGAAGCTGGGCGCCTATCTGGTCGTGCTTGCAAAGAAGGAAATGAGTTCACATCAGACCAGAACCGTGACGGCGGATCTGCGGGTGATCGG
>CACZSG010000146.1 GCA_902783665.1 uncultured Lachnospiraceae bacterium
AAGACAGGAGCGGATCGAGCGCCAGGAGGCCAGAGAGGCCGTCCAGGCAAAGCAGCCGGAGACGGATCGTCCCCCTGCGGAACTGGCGCAGCTCGATTCCGGCAATATTGCCTCAGGTATTCTGGAGGTAATGCCAGACGGCTATGGCTTCATCCGAAGTGACAATTACCTTCCGGGAGACAACGACATCTATGTCTCTCCGTCCCAGATCCGCAGATTCGGACTGAAGACCGGAGACATCATCACCGGAAACACCAGAGTAAGAACGCAGCAGGAAAAGTTCGGCGCGCTGCTTTACGTGCAGGCAATCAACGGACTTTCCCCGTCCGAGTCCCAGAAACGCTATAATTTTGAAGATATGACTCCCATATTCCCGGATCAGCGTCTCCGTCTGGAACGTGGTTCCCGGGCGCTGTCCATGCGCATTGTGGATCTTTTCTCCCCGATCGGAAAAGGACAGAGGGGCATGATCGTCTCCCCGCCGAAGGCCGGTAAGACAACGCTGTTGAAAGAGGTGGCGAAATCGATCCTGCACAATGATCCGAACATGCATCTGATCATTCTTCTGATCGATGAGAGACCGGAGGAAGTGACGGACATGAAGGAAGCCATCCAGGGCGATAACGTTGAGGTGATCTACTCCACCTTCGACGAACTTCCCGAACATCATAAACGTGTCTCGGAAATGGTGATCGAGCGTGCAAAGCGCCTGGTAGAGCAGAAACAGGACGTGACCATCCTGCTTGACAGCATCACCAGACTGGCCCGGGCCTACAACCTGACGGTCCCGCCCAGCGGACGTACTCTGTCGGGCGGCCTTGACCCTGCTGCGCTGCATATGCCGAAGCGCTTTTTCGGCGCGGCCAGGAACATGAGGGAGGGCGGTAGCCTGACCATTCTGGCCACGGCACTCGTGAACACGGGAAGCAAGATGGACGACGTGGTCTACGAGGAGTTCAAGGGTACCGGCAACATGGAACTGGTCCTTGACCGGAGACTTTCGGAAAAGCGTGTGTTCCCCGCCATCGACATTCCGCAGTCCGGAACCCGGCGGGAAGATCTGCTGCTGGACCGCGAGGAGATGGAAGCCATGGAGATCATGCGCCGCTCCCTGAACGGCCTGAAGCCGGATGAAGCGGTGGAAAACATTCTGAACCTGTTCGTCCATACCAGGGACAACCGGGAGCTGACAGCCAGAGTAAGGGCCAGAAAATTTATCTGACGGATCGTGGAAGCGTAAATTGAAATACAGGGAAGCCTGCATTGGAATTCATAGAAGGTATCGGTTGAATTTCGCAGAGGATATACATGAAAATATGTATTGCATTCTCTTCGGACCCGTGATACAATAATTAAGCTTTTTGGGCATGCTATGCCATGCCGGAGCAAAAATACCTGTAGGGACTTACAGGGATAGCCCGGGATATCTTGCCGCCGGGAAGAAAGAGGCGGCATTGGCCGGGAAACAGGCCGGTACGCCGGCAGAAGTTCACAAACCAGGAAGATGAGGAGAAAAAGATCATGAAAGAAGCAATCCAGCCGAAATACTATCAGGCAACTGTTACCTGCAACTGCGGCAACACATTCGTAACAGGTTCCACAAAACCGGAAATCCATGTTGAAATCTGCTCCAAGTGCCATTCATTCTACACCGGACAGCAGAAAGCTGTTGCAGCTCGTGGACGTATTGATAAATTCAACAAAAAATACGGTCTCAAGACAAACTAAAAGAAAAACAAGAGGGCTGCCGCATATTTTTGCGGCAGCCTGTTGTGTTTACAGCGGAAAGAAGGAAGCCGGATGAAGTTATCAGGAATAGGCGGTCAGGCAGTTATAGAAGGCATCATGATGAGAAACGGAAACGCCTACGCGGTGGGCGTCAGGACCCCGGACGGCGGAATCGTGGTGGATCGTCAGGAGATCAAAGGGAGACTGCATGCAGAAAAGGTGAACCACATTCCCATTGTTCGTGGTGTGGTCAACTTCTTTGATTCTCTTGTTCTGGGAATGAAGACACTGATGTTCTCTGCCTCCCTGTTTGCGGAAGAATCCGAACAGGAGCGGGCCGAAAGAGAAGAGAAAGAAAGAGCAAAGGCATCAAAAAAAGCAGACAGGCTCCGCGCCGCCGGAAAAAATGAAGAAGCGGAAAAAGTGCTGGCCAGATGCGAGGAAAAGCTGCGGAAAGAGGCTGAGGAACTGAGCGCTTCCACCGTGGAAGAAGCCAGAAGCAAGGAGAAGGACAATGACCTTCTGATGACGCTTACCGTTCTGTTCTCGGTCGCCATGTCGGTGCTGATCTTCATTATGGTACCCTATTTTATCTCCCGGTTCCTGCATACCGTTGTCAGGTCAGAGATGCTGATCCTGGTACTGGAAGGTCTGGTGAGACTGCTGATCTTCATCGGGTACCTGTCCCTCATCTCCAGGATGAAGGATATCCAGCGGACCTTCATGTATCACGGTGCCGAACATAAATGCATCAACTGTATTGAAAACGGCATGCCCCTGAATGTGGAAAATGTGCGCGGCTGTTCCAGAGAGCACAAGCGCTGCGGCACCAGCTTCCTGTTCCTGGTCATGTTCGTCAGCATTGTTTTCATCATGGTCTTCAGCATTCCTCTGCTGATGGTGTTCCATGTCAATTCCCCGGTATGGAGGATCCTGCTCCGGCTGGCCCTGATGCCGCTGGTGGCCGGTGTCTCCTATGAGTTCATCCGTCTTGCCGGAAGATCCAATCATCCGGTGGTGAACGCGCTTTCAAAGCCCGGCATGTGGATGCAGCATCTGACGACCAAAGAGCCGGATGACAGCATGATCGAAGTGGCCATCGCCGCTGTGGAAGCTGTCTTTGACTGGAAAAAGTTCCTGGAGGAATACGACACGGATGCAACGGGAGCGGAATGCGCTCTCCGGTGATCCTTC
>CACZSG010000147.1 GCA_902783665.1 uncultured Lachnospiraceae bacterium
AATTCCATGTCCGAATTCCAGGTCAGATCGCAATTCGCATATAAGTCTCTTCCTGCTCTCTCGGGCACATATTCTCCATCCTGGAGTCCGGATTATAGACCTGCAGGTCCTCCATCAGTTCCACATATTCACCAAAATCATCATACTCAATGTGCATCTTCATCTTGTAAACCCCTTTCCTCCCGGTGCTGCTCTACTCCCCGCGGCAGTTCCCGGATAATGCCTGTATTAATTTCTTTCTGTCACTTTAATATCTGATTCACGCCCTTAACAGCCGCTTCAGTTCTGTGCATATTCCTTGTAATCTTCCTCCGAGGCGAACAGCATGTATCTGCCGTCTACCAGTCCCATGTATCCGCTGTCTGTGAAATATCCCTTCATGTTTCTACCTCCTGTCTGATGTGTGAATCTGTGTTGTTTCCTCTTTCTGATTCTATTATCTCACATGAGGTATCGAAAAATCTCGACAGCTGAACATTTGTTCTCAACTAAAAATATATTTTTCAAAGCCATATTTTCCTGATTATTTATTCTCAACTTTGTTCCGGAATTCATCCTGATCATTAATTAGTGGTTGACAAAAAAGGACGTATCGAATATTCTTATTGCGTTAGTTATAACTAACCAATATTAGACATGGAGGTCAGACATGAAGAAATTAACCGCTTTTACCGCTCTTTTCGGATGCTGTATGATGCTTTGCGCAGGCAGTGCCTTTGCCGGGGAAGTTCTGGAAGGTGATGCCAATGTGGACCAGCGAAATTATCCGTCAGCAGCCCCCTTTATCCATCCGCCCTTTTATAATGTAAAAGTCCTTGTGGAAGTGGACGATCAGGGCGTCATCACGAAAGTGACGGATAACGGTACAGGTGCCGCCGGCTCTGTGCAGGAAGGCAATGAAGAATTCTGGGAAAAGAAGAACCGTGATGGAAGCGAAACAAACCTCTTCGAGGAAGGCACTTCCTACACCGTTACCGTATCCGCCTTCGGGTATCCGGAGCTTACTTTTGACTTTACCAGATAAGAAAGGCCGGCACAGCCATAAAAGGAAGCTGTGCCGGTCTTAATTATATTTTTCAGGATTCATTTTAAAGCCTGGAATAATCCGGGCCTGCCACCCGAAAGTTTCAGAATCATCCCGTCACTTCCGGTACCCTTCCAGGATCTTCTCCAGATATTTCCTGTATTCCTCCACCAGTTCCTGCGGACCTTCAAGTTGCATGTCCTCCCCGATGGCCGTCACCCAGCCGAAAAACTGCGGGCTGACGGTCACCGTCACCTCCGCGGAGAAATGGTCCGCATCCGTGGGGATCATCCAGATATCCTGCCCGAAGCGGTCCAGCACCACGCCGGCCAGATGATTTCTGCATTTAAGGCGGACCTTCACGTCCCTGCCGCCGAACATGCCGAAAGTCTTCGCGCCGAAGGTTCCCAGGTCGATCTGCTGGGATACGGCGGTCTCGCTTCTGGCATCCTTCAGGATGGAAAGACTGCGGATCTTGTCCACCCGGTAATGTTTCACTTTCCCGGCCTTTT
Organism: uncultured Lachnospiraceae bacterium; assembly: GCA_902783665.1. Taxonomy (GTDB): domain Bacteria; phylum Bacillota; class Clostridia; order Lachnospirales; family Lachnospiraceae; genus Choladousia. Next base: position 1,537 of record CACZSG010000147.1, read on the forward strand.
CGTCGAAGGCGATCAGATAGTAGTTTTCGTCATCCCAGATCAGGTGCAGGGGCGAGGCGATGTAATAATCTCCGCCATGGCGAAGCTCCATCTTTTTTCTGACGGTCCATTCCGCGTACTGAAAGGTGATCTGACGCTCCCGGTAGATGGCTGAATGCAGCATGTCCACATTGTAGTAGATGGTCTCGTTCAGCGTCTTCGGACGATTATACACGACAACCTGGCTGGAGAGCTGCTTCGCCTCCTCCAGGCTGCAGAGCGTTTCCAGCTTGCGGATCAGCTCCTGGGATTTCTTCTTCGTGATGAACCTGGAAAACTGCACCGCGTCCACCATCAGCTTCAGCTCCGGCAGCTCGAACTGACGGGAGGCCAGATAATAGCCGCCCAGTTTCCCGTCCTGCAGCACAATGTCCACATCGGCCGCCTGCAGCTTGTCGATCTCGCTGTAGACGGTCTGCCGGTTGACCGTGATGCCATATTCACTTTTCAGAAGATCCATGATCTGGCTGGCGTTCAGCACGTGCTCATCGTCCGTGCGCTCACTGAGGATCTTCAGGATATAAAAGGACTTCAGGTTTGTCCTTCCTGCTGCCATGCCCATTGTATCGGCACCTCCAAACAACGAGTTCTGCCGGGATTCCCGGCAGACATTTATTTATGCATCCCCGGACGGTTCACCGGAAATGGGGGAATCTGTATATTTCTGAAGAGCTTCTTTTGCATCCTCATCGCCCTGTTCAGCTGCTTTCCGATACCAGTATACTGCCTGATTCAGGTCTTTTTCAACACCTTGTCCGTTTTCGTATAATCTTGCCAGGTAATACTGGGAACCTGGACTGCCTTTATCTGCAGCCTTCCGGTACCATATGGCTGCCTGCACAAAATCTTTTTCGGTGCCGATGCCAAATTCAAAACATCTGCCCATATTGTTTTCACCACGTCTTAGCCCCTGCTCTGCTGATTTACGATACCATAAAAAAGCAAGTCCCGGGTTCTTGGCCGCGCCGATCCCGTCTTCATAACAGCATCCAAGATTACACTGCGCCCTGGCATATCCCTGCTCTGCTGACTTCTGATACCAGAAAAAAGCCTTTTTTTCGTCTTTTTCTATGCCCTTCCCCTTTTCATATCGCAGTCCGATTAAATTCTGCGCAGCCCTGTGTCCCTGCTGTGCCGCCTTCTCAAACCAGTAGGAGGCCTTTTCTTCATTCTGCTCTACACCGGTTCCCTTTGAATAATCATAGGCAAGATTAAACTGGGCATACGTATAACCTTGTTCTGCCGCCTTCCGGTACCAGTACACTGCCATTTCATCGTTCCCGGCAACCCCATGACCCTTCTCATAACAGAGTCCTAAGCTGTTCTGAGCTATTTCATCCCCCTGGTCAGCAGCTTTCTGATACCAGTAAACGGCCTGTTCATCATTCTGCTCAACACCGATTCCTTTCGAGTAACAATTCCCAAGAATTCTCTGAGCCCGTGCCAGACCTCCATCTGCTGCTTTCTGATACCAGAAAATCGCATTTCTCTCATCTTTTTCAACAACAACCCCCTTTTCATAATAGGAGCCCAGGTTAGCCATTGCATCCTCGCTTCCACGATCCGCAGCCTTCCGGTACATGTTGACAGCTTCCCGGAGATTCTTTTCAATCCCTGTTCCTTTGGCATAATGGATTCCCATATAGTTCAATGCATCTGCCTGTCCCTGCTCTGCTGCCTTCCGGAACCAGTACACAGCCTGTTCATCGCTCTTTTCCACGCCGGCTCCGAATTCGTAACACCATCCAAGCTGATACTGACCCCGGGCCAGTCCCTGTTCAGCTGCAGCCTTATACCAGAATGCGGCGTGTTCCATATCCTTTTCCCTTCCTCTTCCGGATTCATAACAGAATCCAAGCCTGGACTGTGCCATGGCATGCCCCTGTTCAGCCGCCTGCAGAAAGCAGAAGGCCGCTCCTTCATAATCCCCGTTCTTCCTCTTCCTTTTCCCCTCTTCATACCACTCTTCAGAAGAGCTGATCATTCTTTCGTAAGGAGAGAGTTCTGCCCTCTGCAAAAGCAGCCAGTCCTGATGCTTCCACTGCAGAAGTTTCAGCTCTTTCCTGGCCTCTTTTCCAGTACAGGTCTTCAATGCGAACCTGAACGGCACCTGATTTTCGAAATCCGACTCCGATTCAGCCAGACGATGAATATCGTCCACCTGATTCAGGGCACACAGCGCATACATGTGCAAAACTGCATTATCAAGGAACTGGCGGCTGTCCACGAGTTCCTGATATTTCTGAGTCACCTTTTCATAGCGGTGCATCATCAGCCAGATGCCCATCTGGTTCAGTACCGGCCGGATACTGTTTTTTTGTTCCTCTTTCTGTTTCTGTTCCAGAAGAGGCTGAAGTGCTTTAAGGATTTCCATAAAAGCGCCGGGGCCGTCCAGGACCGCCTGACGGCCGGGATCCAGCGCTCTCGGAATCTGTGCCGGCTGCATACCGCCTGACAGATAGCAGAAAAGCAAGCGGTCTGTCCTTCCGGTCTTTTCTTTCTCATGCCGCTGAAGCCACTGGTATCTTGCCCATTCATTTTTTACCCATCTGGCTTCCAGGTTATCAGCGCTGGACCCTACTACGATCATCACCTTTGCCGACATCAGTGCTGAGATAATGTATGGTTCATAGTTTTTACCTGCAGGCGGAGGCGTCTTCCGGGAATTGAATACCTTCAGTCCTTTTTCAGTCAGAAAATCATACAGGCGGGCTGCCGTATCACTGTCTGCTGTGAAATTTCCTTCCGTACCCTGTTTTACACTGATGAACACATCACACTGGTTTTTCCAGCGCACCATCCGGTACTCATCCAGAATCCTGTCTATTTCAGCCAGCTTTGCGGAATATGAAGCTACTCCTTCCTCTGAGGTGACTCTTTTCAGATCTTTACGAACAGACATCTGTTCCGGATCCGTCAGATCCGGATTCAAAACAGTTGGAATGTACCGTCCATTCTCATCTTTCTGATAATCCACACAGTAATGGCAGAGTACCAGCCGCCAGTATATCTCAGCTTCATCGCCGCCTTTTGCAAGAACGCCCCGGTAATACCGTGCAGCAAGATCAAATTCCTTCGACGCCTGGGCCTTTCTGGCCAGGTCGTACTGCCTGTGCAATTCTTCCAGTCTGTCCCGCATATACTGGTCACGGAATTCATCAAGGCTCTCCTGGGCCATGTCTGCCGTTTCCAGCAGTTCATCCGCTTTACGGCTGATTCTGTCCAGCTGGTCTTCCATACCGGAAGCAGCATCAGCAAGCCTTTCAAGGCGGGCATAATCTTCTCCTGAAACATTCTGCAGCCAGCTCATCAGGTCTGTCATAAGCTGGTTCTTCTTCTGCATATCCATCTGCATCGTGAAAATGCGGCCGAACATTTCGCCTGAAACCCGGCTGGTAGCACTCAAATCCCCGGCAGCAGTCACGAGCTGATTTGCTGTCTGCTGAAGGTACTTCAGGCTTTTTTCAGCCTCTTCCTGGTCCGCAAGCACGGCCTTCGTAAAATCAGTCAGGACATCCTTCCCTTCCTGTGATTTTTCAAGCATCACATCTGTCAGCCGCTGTATGGCTGACTGAACCTGAACGTTTCCTTCAAATTGTTCCTGCATCCGGCTATAGATTCCGCGAGCTGACTCCTGCGTAAGTTCCATACTTCCCAGAGACCGGACAGTCTGTTCCAGCTGCTGCCGAAGGACAGTGTTCTCTGCTTTTGTATCTGCAAGTTCTTTCCGGTCCTGTGAACCTCTTTCGGCAGCTGCCATCAGGCGGTTCCATTCCCTTTCAAACTTCACCACTTCCAGTGTGTTCCCGCACCTGGGGCACTTCAGCAGGCTGTCCCCCGGTTTATAAATGATCTCCCCTCCGCAGTATGTGCATCTCTCCTTAAATTCCTGGATCATAGGTTCCTCCCGGCATCTCTTTTTACCCGAATAAGTGCCATTTCTTTGGTTTTTTCAAAGCCTCCTGGGCAGGTTTAAAACCCTGGGCAGCAGACTTCTGATACCACTGTACAGCCTGGTTCCGCTCCTTTGCAACGCCCTTGCCGTTCTCATAGCAGAAGCCCAGCCAGTATTGCCCGACTTTATCGTCCTTCCATGCAGATTTCTGGAGCCATGAGACTGCAAGCCGGCTGTTTTCTTTCACGCCGATTCCCTTCAGATAGCACACCCCCAGGTACGCCTGCGCCTCTGCATGACCCTGGTCCGCAGCTCTCTGGTAACAGGATACTGCCTGCACTGGATCTTTCGCAGTTCCGGTTCCCGTCTCATAAAAGGTTCCCAGGAAAAACTGCGCAGAAGCATCTCCCTGAGCCGCAGCCTTTCTGTACCAGAAGAAAGCCTCTGCATCATTCTGATGAACACCGAGCCCATTGTGACAGCATACGCCGATATTCCGCTGGGCAATGGCCAGGCCCTTTTCTGCTGCCTTTCTGTAATACGCTGCTGCCTGATAAGAATCCCTGACAGTTCCACAGCCTCTTTCATAACACCATCCGGTCCAGTTAGTCCCTGCTGCGCTGCCAAGCTCTGACGCTTTAAGGAACAGCTCAAAAGCTGCTTTTTCATTCCTGTCAGTCCCGGTTCCGTTCAAAAGGCAATGGCCCAGATTCGTCATTGCATCAGCGTTACCTGCCTCTGCTGCTTTTTGATACCACAGGACCGCTTCCCCCGGATTTTTCTGAACTCCAATTCCGTTCTCGAAGCACCAGCCGAGCCAGTCCTGGGCAGTGACATGTCCCTGGTTGGCAGCTTTCATATACCAGTCGGCTGCTTTTTCATTGTTCTTTTCGGTTCCGACACCTCTGCGATAACAGGATGCCAGATTATACCGGGCCTGTGCATGGCCCAGATCCGCGCTTTTCTGATACCATCTGAATGCCTCCGGATAGTTCTGCTCAACGCCCCGGCCCTGCTCACAGAAGATTCCCAGCCAGTTCATGGCGTCCGTATCTCCCTGGACCGCAGCTTCCCGAAAAAAGAAAGCTGCCTTCTCATCATCCTGCTTAACGCCCTCTCCTGTACCATAGCAGTATCCCAGCCAGAATTGTCCTTCCGAATCCCCGGCTGATGCCGCATCTCTGAATAAGCGGACTGCTTCCTCTGCATTTTTTTGCACACCCCTGCCTTTAAAATAACATCTGCCAAGATTTCTCAGTGCGGCTGAATTTCCCTTTTCTGCTGCCATCTGATACCAGCGCACCGCCTCATCATAGTCTTTTTCGATACCTCTTCCCCATTCATAAAACCATCCGGCCCACCCCTGTGCTGTTACATCACCGGCATTTGCCGCCTTTAAGTATAATTCCGCAGCTCTCTTTTCATCTTTTTCTGTTCCTGATCCATTTAAATACAGATAGGCCAGATTACGCAATGACTCTATAATTCCCTGCTGCGCTGATTTTTCATACCAGTAAAAAGCACCGGATTCGTCTTTTTCAGTTCCTATACCCTTTTCAAGAAACCAGCCGGTCCAGTTCTGGCTGACCGCATCACCTGCCTCCGCCGCTTTTCTGTACCATATGAAAGATTGCTGCACATCTTTTTCTGTACCGGCTCCATTATTATAGGCCCACCCGACATAGCGCTCCGCATCGATGTGCCCCTGTTCAGCTGCCTTTTTGTAAAACTCCAGCGCTTCAGCCTCATCACCGTTCTCTCTGGCAGCCACACCTCTCCGGTACCAGCCGGCCGCGTCCGTCTCTTCTTCTGATTCAGGTGTTTTTTCTTTCTGTGCCTTTCGCACTGCCCTGCTTTTCTTTTCCAGATCACCTAATAAAGACTGGTCCTCCATACGGCCGAACCTTACGGCGATTCTGAACAGTTCCTCCTCTTCCAGGAGAATGTCAGGTGAGATCAGGCTGTTTTCATCCGGCACATGTTTCTGTGCACAGAGTGCGTAGAGATGAATCATCCCATAGTTCATGTACAGGCCTTCTTCCAGCATGTTTTCATAGGTCTGCCATACTTCGTCATACTCACCGTTCAGAAGCTGATAAGCCATCTGGTTCAGCACTGCAGACGCTGCATCCGTACCTGGCGCAGCAGCCCCTGCCTGTTTTTCCGGTCTGTCTTTCGCCGGGTCCCGGGCGATGAATTCCTGTTCTTTCTGTTCCTTTTTCATCATCCGGAACAGTTGTTCATATGCGCCCGGGCCATCGATAACAGTCTCCTGATCAGGGTTCAGTCCTCTGGGCAGATCCCTGGGCTGCATGCTGCCGGCCGCCAGGCAAAGAAGCAATCTTTCCGACTTCCCGGAAACAGCGGCCTCTTTTCTTTTCAGCCATTCAAACCGTTCCCATTCATTCCGGACCCAGCGGGCCATCAGGTATTCAGGACGGGTCCCGACAACGATCATAGTCCGCGCCGATAGAAGTGCCGCAATAATGTATGGCTCAAAGTCTTCACCTGCAGGAAGAAGAAAAGCATCAGAATTGAATACCCTCAGGCCTTTCCCGGTCAGATATTCATAAAGCCCGGCGGCCGTCTCGCTGTCCAGGGTCTTATTTCCAAGATTATCGTCCTGTTTTACGCTGATAAAGACATCGTATTTTTCCCTTCCGGCGATCTGCCGGTACTTTCCCAGAATCCTGTCTATCTCGCCAAGTGCCGTTTCGTAGTTTTTTCGGTGATCTTCATCTACCCTGCTCTGGTCGCTCAGCTGCCAGGCAAAATCCCTTCTCAGCGGTATCTCTTCGGGTGCCGTCAGGTCCGGATTCAGAATGGTCGGTACATATTCTCCAAAGTCGTTGACCTGATATTCCACACAGTAATGGCACAGAATCAACCGCCAGTAAACCTCAGCGTCTCCTCCGAAGCGCAGAATGATCTGTCTGTAAAGGGTCTCAGCCTGGTCATACGCCCGGTCAAACTGCAGATTCTCGGCCTGCCTGAACAGTCGACGCATCTCTTCCAGTCTGTCCTGTTCATAACGCCCGTGGAATGACTTTATGGTATCCTGTATCTTTCTGACGGAACCCTGCAGGCGGTCGATCTTCTCATCCAGTTCCTTCTGGCCGCTCAGAATCACAGTGGATGAGGCGCAGATCCGGTCCAGGCGTGCTCTTTCTTCCACTTTCATCTGCTGCATCCACTGCATGAAATCAATGGCCAGTGTATTCTTCTCCTGAGCATCTGTCTGCAGAGAATAGATCCTGCTGACCATCTCTCCCATTGCTTTTGCCTGAAGAGCCTGGTCTGACTGAGTATGAAGCAGTGTCTCTGACAGTTCCTGCAGTGTTCTGATCTTATCTGCTGCAGATTGCTGCCCGGCTGTCATAGATGTCATCAGCCTGGAAATCAGGTCCCCCTGCTTCCCTGTTTCCCGTTCCAGTGTCTCCAGAAGCGTCAGCATGGCAGCCTGTTTTCCGGATTCCTCTGAATATTCCCTGGCAATACTCTCAAGCATCAGGTGATTGATTTCCTGCTGCTCCTGCAACTTGTCAAACCTGGCAAACGTGTCGTTCAGTTTTCTCTGCGTTTCATCTTTTTCTTTTCTGGCCTCTTCCAGCTGCCGTCCGGCTTCCTCGCCGGCCGCAGCTTCCGTCCTCAGAAGATATAATTCATTTTCAAACGCAGCAACGGAATTCGTATGTCCGCACATAGGACACTTGACAAGACTGGTGCTTCCGTCAAAAACAAACTTTCCGCCGCAGCAGCTGCAGCGTTCCTGCATCTCATATGTCATGACTGCTCCTTCTACTCCTTCTTCACGCAGAATACAGTTTTCCGGAACCGACCCGGGGTCTCAGATTCAAAGGCCGTTCCCTTCATGGAATTCTGATATATATTTTATCAAATTAACGCACAATAGTTAATATGTTTTGAGGTGATTTCTTCTTTGGTAAGAACTGTTTTGATAAGAACTGTTTTGATAA
>CACZSG010000148.1 GCA_902783665.1 uncultured Lachnospiraceae bacterium
AACGCTACTATGACCTGGTCATTATCAACGGCCCTCTTCCGGACGAACAGGGGCTGCAGCTGGCGCTGGATGCCGCGGACCAGTGCAGCGCGTCCATCCTGCTGGTCGTTTCTTCCGAGATCTTCGAGGACGCACAGGAACGCCTGACAGATCACGGAGTCCTGGTCCTGGCAAAACCGTTTTCCATGGGGCGGCTGGATAAAGCCATCCGTTTTCTCCTGGCTGTGCAGAACAGAAGACATCTGCTGGAAAAAAGGATCCGGACGGTGGAGGAAAAAATGGAGGAGATCCGCATTGTCAGCCGGGCAAAGCTCCTCCTGGTGGAAAAAAGGAAGATGACGGAGGAGGAAGCCCACCGGTGGATCGGAAAGCAGGCGATGGACCACGGAATCTCACGCAGGCGGGCGGCCGAGAATCTGCTGGATGAGTACGATTAGAAGCTGTCGATAATAAGGCCGGCAAAGAAAAGACCGGTAAAAGACAGGGCCGGTAAAGGATAAGGCTGGAAAAAGATAAGGCCGGCAAAAGACAAGGACGTAAAAAGATAAGACAGAAAACGGAAAGGTAAAAAAGGATGCTGCTCAGTTGAGGCAGCATCCTTTTTCCGTGAAGGAGATATGTGTCTGATAGAAGGCCTGCATGGCCTGGATCATATACCAGGTATCCTTTGTGCCGGCCGTCTCATAGGGAGAGTGCATGGCCAGCTGCGCCAGCCCGATATCGGCTGTGTTCAGGGAAACGTGCGCGTTTGAGATGTTTCCGAGGGTGGAACCGCCGGGAATGTCTGAATGGTTCGCATAGGTCTGGCAGGGAACGCCGGCCATTTCGCAGAGACTCCTGAAGACGGCACCTGAGACGGCATCGGTGGTATATTTCTGATTGGCATTGAATTTGATCACAGGACCATGGTTCATGTAGGGCCGGTTGGTCGGATCCGCCTTGTCCAGATGATGCGGATGAACGGCATGGGCATTGTCGGCGGAGAGCATGAAGCCGGAGGCCACTGCCATCTGGTACTGTTCCTGGGTGCGTCCCAGACAGCTGTTGATGCGGGTCAGCACATCCTGAAGGAAGGAAGAATCCGCGCCCTGCTTTGTGGTGCTGCCGACCTCCTCATTGTCGAACACGCAGCAGACGCAGACACTGTGCTCGTTTCCGCCCGCCAGCAGGGCCTGAACGGAGGCATAGGCACACTGCAGGTCGTCCAGACGGGCACTGGAGAAATATTCGCCTGCCGCGCCCCAGATGGTCCCGGGCACCCGGTTGTACAGGAACAGGTCCGTGCCGAGAATATCGTCCGGCGATACCTGAAGGCTTTCCGCGATCAGCTTCCGGAAACCACCCTTTGCCGTTTCGTCGCCCAGCAGGGGGATCATGTCCTTCTGCGGATGATATTTGTAGCCTTCATTCACTTCACGGTTCATATGAATAGCCACGTTCGGGATCATCAGAAGGTCGCGGTCGATATTGACCAGCCTGGCAGCCAGCATATTCCCGCTGCGAACGACGGCCCGTCCCGCTACGGAAAGAGGGCGATCGAACCATGGGGCGAACAGCATGCCGCCGTACTTTTCCACATTCAGCTCTGTATAATGGCCGTCCACCGACAGCTCTTCATTTTCCTTCACCTTAAAGGACGGGGAATCACTGTGGGAGGCGATGATCTGAAAATTCTTCATTTCCGATTCCGGAATCCGGAAAGCGATCAGGGATGAATCGGAACGGACCGTGTAATAGGTTCCGCCCGGTTCCAGTTTCCATGCATCGGTCTCACGCAGGCGCGTAAATCCGTGTGCTTCAAGTATATCTGAAATGGCGGCGGCAGCATGGTAACAGGTAGGGCAGTCCTGGATAAAACGGATCAGATTTCTGGTGGTGGTTTCAAACATTCGGAAGACTCCTTTGACAGATTTGATCTTGAGTCAGCTTATGACCCGCTGCCTACTATACCATAAACGTGAGGGAGGGACAATGAAGTATTTGCATCAAAAGCGGCGCAGCATCTCTTTAAAGATTGTCTTGACATCGATACTTAAGGATGATACTATAACCGTGAATTAGTTAAAACTAACTTATAGAACCTGCCCTTCTTCAGTCCCTTTTATGAGACTGAAAGGGCATTAAAAAGACCAAAGGTTAGACTCACCTAACCCAGAAAGGATCAAGATGAGTGTTGTGATCATTGGCGGAAACGAATGTATGGAACGCCGTTACGCGGAGTTATGTAAAAAATATGGCTGCAGGTCCAAGATCTTCTGCAAGCCCTGTGCAGATATGAAAAACCGGATCGGTGCGCCGGATGTGCTGATCCTGTTTACACACACGGTTTCACATAAACTTGTACAGAATGCGCTGACCAATGTTGCGGAAGGGACAAGGATCGTCCGTTCCCATACCAGCTCCATGGCATCTTTGCAGAGCATCCTGGAGGAGAGCGCAGCATGTGTTTAGAACAGGAAGTGATCCGGCACGGAGCACCTACGCTGGCCGGTATCAAGACGGGGAATCTGTTCCCCCTGAAAACAGACGAAGATATCAGGGAAGATGTCCGGAAGATCAACCGCACCCTGTCTGTGAAAGGCCTGCGGCTGATCCCGGTCAGAAAGACGGCTTCCGGCTATCTGGCATATCTGTACAGACCCAGTTTTCTGAGTGAGGACCTGACCTGCCCGGAGGCGGTATGCCTGCTTCAGGAAAAAGGGTATACCTGCGATGATGCCGGACACTGCCTTGCACAGCTGATCCGAAGGCTGTGTGAGGACGGGGATTTCCCTCACGAGATCGGACTCTTTCTCGGATACCCGCCTTCAGATGTCAGAAGTTTCATGAAGGATCCTTATCAGGGGGTCAAGTGCGTTGGCTGCTGGAAAGCCTACGACCATGCCGAGGATGCGGAAAAGACCTTCAAAAAGTACAAAGACTGTACGGCAGCATACTGCAGGGCAATGAAAAGAGGCAAAACCCTGGAATGCCTGGCTGTGGATACGCACAGCCTACGGCACGCCGGGCATGCACATAGATCATTTTAAGAACAGAGAGGAGCATTTTACAATGAGCAAAGTAGCAGTAGTTTACTGGAGCGGAACCGGAAATACGGAGACCATGGCAGACGCGGTAGCAGCAGGGGCAAAGGAAAAAGGAGCAGAGGTCAGCGTACTGGCAGCAGCATCCTTTACAGCCGCCCAGGTCGCGGATTTTGATGCCATCGCTTTCGGCTGCCCGGCTATGGGAGATGAAGTGCTGGAGGAAAGCGAGTTTGATCCGATGTTTACGGATGTGGAAGGATCACTTTCAGGAAAGAAGATCGCTCTTTTCGGCTCCTACGGCTGGGGCGACGGCCAGTGGATGCGCGACTGGGAAGACCGCTGCAAAGCAGCAGGCGCTGTGCTGGCAGCAGAGAGCGTAACCGCCAATGATGCTCCGGATGACGACGCTGTCGAGGCATGCAAGGCTCTGGGCGCAGCGCTGGCCTGAAGACTTTTATAAGATGCGATCGTAAATGTCATTCATCAATGCGAT